>CAZTLU010000072.1:0-7414 GCA_964614605.1 uncultured Eubacteriales bacterium | reverse complement strand
CCCTCGTCAGAGGGAGGCTCTTTTTTTATTCAAACTTCAATTCACCGTTTTCGTTACAGGTGCAAATATATGCTTTGCCCTTTTCGATGGTTTTATCGAGAATTTTTTCAGAGAGTACATCTTCGATTTTAGTCTGGATTGTACGCTTTAAAGGGCGTGCACCATAGACCTTATCAAAGCCCGCTTTTGCAACGAAATCTGTGACACTATCGTCAAAACTCATTGTAATTTCAATGCCTGACATTCGTTTTTCAAGACCTGTGAGAAGATTTTTCGCAATTTGCTTGATATCCTCTTCTGTAAGGCGGTTGAAAACGATAATATCGTCAACGCGGTTCAAAAATTCGGGACGGAAGGTGTTTTTAAGCTCGCCCATAACTGCCTCTTTAATTCTTTCGGCAGAAGTGGAATTACTGTTCTCTGCAAAGCCGAATGAGGTTTTTTCTTCGGTAATCATACGAGCACCCACATTTGAGGTCATTATGATTACGCAGTTTTTGAAATCGACCTTGCGACCTTGTGAATCGGTTAAAATACCGTCATCGAGGATTTGCAGAAGCATATTGAATACATCGGGGTGCGCCTTTTCAACCTCGTCAAAAAGCACCACGGAATAAGGCTTTCTGCGGATTTTTTCAGTAAGCTGACCGCCCTCATCAAAGCCTACATAGCCCGGAGGCGAGCCAATAAGCTTTGAAACCGTGTGCTTTTCCATAAATTCGGACATATCAAGCCTTATCATTGCGTTTTCGTCACCGAACATTGCCTCTGCCAAAGCCTTTGTAAGCTCGGTTTTACCAACGCCCGTAGGTCCGCAGAATATAAACGAGCCGATTGGTCGCTTTGGGTCTTTGAGCCCCGCGCGGCCTCGACGGATTGCCCTTGCGATTGCCGAAACCGCCGTATTCTGACCCACAATTCTTTTATGGATTTCGTCTTCCATTTTGAGAAGTCTTTCGCTTTCGGCTTGGGTCATCTGCGTTATGGGAACACCGGTCCAGCCCGACACGATTTCAGCGATTTCCTGCTCGGTTACGGCTTGGGTACGGTTACTGTCTGACGATTGCCATTTTGCCTTTTCTGTATTGTACTTCTGCTGAAGCTCTTTTTCTTCATCACGCAATGCGGCGGCACGCTCGAAATTCTGTTGATTTACTGCCATTTCCTTTTCCGCTGAAATCTGCTGAATTCTCGCTTCAAGCTCTTTAATTTCGGGCGGGGCGGTATATGATTTAAGACGCACCTTTGAAGCGGCTTCGTCAATCAAGTCGATGGCCTTATCGGGCAAAAATCGGTCACCGATATATCGGGTTGAGAGGGTCACAGCACTATTGATTGCCTCGTCGGTAATTTTCACCTTGTGATGAGCCTCATATTTATCGCGGATACCTTTAAGAATTTCAATTGTATCCTCTACGCTTGGCTCGCCCACGGTTACGGGCTGAAAACGGCGTTCAAGTGCGGCGTCCTTTTCAATATTCTTGCGGTATTCGTCAATTGTCGTTGCACCAATTACCTGCAATTCACCACGAGCTAAAGATGGTTTTAATATGTTCGCCGCGTCAACTGCACCCTCGGCACTGCCCGTGCCGATGAGGGTATGCACCTCGTCAATGAAAAGGATAATATCGGTTGAATTTTTAACCTCGTCAATTATATTTTTAATTCGTTCTTCAAAGTCACCGCGGTATTTTGTACCCGCAACCATACCCGTTAAATCGAGGCTTACAATTCTTTTATCTGCAAGTAATTCAGGCACCTGACCCTTGGAAATCTGAAGTGCCAGACCCTCTGCAATAGCGGTTTTGCCCACGCCGGGCTCACCGATTAAGCAGGGGTTATTTTTTGTACGACGGCTTAAAATCTGAATTACGCGCTGAATTTCCTGTTCCCTGCCGATTACGGGGTCAATCTTATTCTCTTTGGCAAGGGCGGTTAAATCCCGAGAGAATTTTGCAAGTACGCTTTTTTCGTTCTTTTGATTTTCTTTGCCGTATTTATTGCTATTGTTCTTATTTCCGCTGACTGAATTTGCAAGTTCCTTTAAAAGTGATTGGGGGCTTACCCCTGCAAGATTTAAAAGCTCGCAGGCAAAGCCGTTACCCTCACGGCAGATTGAAATGAGCAGATGCTCGGTTCCTGCAAGGCTTTGCTTCATAGAGGTGCTCATTACAATTGCACCCTCAATAATGTGCTTACTGCGAGGTGTGAAATCCGACGGTTGCAATTCTGTGGGCATTCCTGCGCCTACGGAATTTTTTAAGAGTTCAAATATTTTTTTGTAGGTAATTCCCTTTGCGGTGAGAATTTTGCCTGCTACGGAATCTGCACTGTCTGCAAGTCCCAACAGAATATGTTCACTGCCTATATAGGTATGGCCTAAATCCTCGGCAACCTCAACTGCTTTGTTGAGCGCCAAATTTGCTTTTTCTGTAAAGCCTGTGAAATTGTACATAGTATCACCTCAATTATAGCAACGCATAGCGTTGCAATGAAATAAATCCTTGCGGATTTATGAAGTATCCTACGGATATGAAGTAGCTTTGCTATGAAGTATGCCTACGGCATATGAAAGGATTTACTTTACTTCATATTTACGATAGTAAATACTTCATAATCGTTAGATTACTTCATATTGCGTAGCAATACTTCATTATGATTACAAAAGGGCGTCTTAAAAAACGCCCTACATTTTGCACTTTGCGTTTTGCATTATGCATTTAACATTTTTCTTACTTCCGTTGCCCTGATTGCGTCGCGTTCCTGTGTGGGAAGGCGCTGACCTGCGCGGGCGTTGATTGTGGCGGGCTGCATTGACACCATAAGCTCATTGACGGTTTCAATGGGCACATTTATTTTGCCGCTCACTGAACCTAAACGCACAAGGGACAAGTTTTCCATCAGCTCTTTGGTATTTAATAGTCTTGCCCATTTAAGTGTGCCGTATGCTCTGAAAATTCTATCCTCTGTGACGGGGTCGCGGAGAAGCTCCTCGCGGGCGGCACGCTCTTGTGCGCAAAGCTGAAGTGTGATTGCTTTTAAGTTTTTGATTGCGAATTCTTCGGAAATTCCGAGGGTAATCTGATTACTTAACTGATACATATCACCCGTAGCCGTTGTGCCCTCACCGAATGCACCGCGGAAGGTAAGCCCAAGCTTTGACACGGTGTTAATAAGCTTGTGAATTTGTCCGCTTAATGTGAGTGCGGGCAGATGAAGCATAACAGATGCTCTCATTCCCGTGCCGAGATTTGTGGGGCATTGGGTGAGATAGCCTATTCTCTCATCAAAGGCAAAGTTGAATTTTTCGCTCAATGAATTATCGATTTCGTCTGCAACGGCATAAGCCTCGTCAAGTGCAAAGCCCGATTTCATAACCTGAACTCTGATGTGGTCTTCTTCGCAAAGCATAATGCAGATATCCTCTTCGGGCGAGAGCATAAGTGCTCTGCCATCGGCATCAGAGGCGAATTCAGGGCTTATAATATGACGCTCTGCCATTGAGGCGGCTTCAAATCGGGCAAGGGTTTTCATCTCTTTGAAATCAAGACCGAATTTATTGTCAGCTTCAACCGCTTCCTTAATCAGCATATTCAACTCGGTACGGCTTTTAGTATTCAATTTATTGGGGAATGGATATTCCGCTATATTCCTTGCAAGACGAATTCGTGTGCTAACAACAATGTCACTCTGCTCGCCTGCGCCGATATACCATTTACTCATTTTTGCCGCCCTCCTTTAACTCGTTGATTTTGTCGCGAAGCTCTGCCGCTCTTTCAAAATTCTGATTTTCGATTGCCTCTTTAAGCTCGGTTTCAAGTCGGATTAAGCTATCCTGCGGGGTAGTGTTCTCTGCCTGACGAATGTTGGGAGCTTTACCCTCGTGACGAGTTTTGCCGTGAATTCTCTGGAGTGACGGCAAAAGCTTATCATAAAATGTGGTATAGCAATCGGCACAACCGATTTTGCCGCTGTTTACAATATCATTAAAGGTATTTCCGCATTTTTCACAACGAAGTGTTCTTGCTGTGAGAGTGCTTTTTGCAGGCTCGCCGAAGAATGAGCCCAGCAAATCGCTGAAGGTATTGCCGAAGCCACCAAAAACATCTGTATAACCGAGTGCGCGGGCACAATCGGTGCAAAGATGAGCCTCTGCCGCCTCGCCGTTTATAATTCTTTTAACATGGGTTGTGGCGTCGTATTTGCCACAGTTCTGACATAACATAGAAATTCACTCCTTATGTATATTTTATCTATTAAAATTGCATTGCAAACTCAAAATGATGAACTATTGCTACGCAATATGAAGTAAAGTAAATCTTCTATACACCGTAAGGTGTACTTCATAGCAACGCTACTTCATATCCGTAGGATACTTCATAAATCCAACGGATTTACTTCATTGTGGCAAAGCCACTTACAATATATTAAGTATCATCTGTTTAAATATTGATGCGCGGAGAATATCCGCATAATCTCTTGGTATATCCCGATAAGCATTACCCGTGAGGGCTGACAAAAGTATTTTTGCCGTTTTTTCGTCCACAATATCACGCTCATAAAGATTTTTTATGTGGGCACGGGCAGAATTCTCGTCAAGGCTCTGCCCTATTGAATTCACAAGATGCATTTTAAGCGAATGGGGCTCAATGGTGGCTCTTGTAATTCTTATATATCCCCCACCACCGCGACGGCTTTCTACAATATAGCCGTGCTCGGGGGTGAAGCGTGAAGAAATTACATAATTTATCTGACTTGGCACGCAACCGATTTTTTGCGCCAACTCATTTCGCTGAATTTCGGTATAGCCCTCATTTTCGAGCATATCGGAAATCATTGACGCTATTATATTGCTGATGTTCAAATTGGCTCCTCCTCTAAATTAGGCTTCTCCTTGAGGAGAAGCTGTCGCGAAGCGACTGATGAGGTGTAGATTGTGTGAGCAATCGTAAATAGTTTTCCACCTCATCCACCGCAAGCGGTCCCCCTTCCCCTCAAGGGGAAGGCATAATCAAATTTGACTTTGACTTTCTTTGACCTTTGCATTTATTATTATAGACCTTATTTTCGCTTTGTCAAGGTCAAACAAGGTCAAATTTTAAAAATTAATAAATTCTTCATATTTTAGCAATCAGTAATGTAGGGGCGATTCACGAATCGCCCGTTTTGAATCCCTCCACCGCGTTCCGCGGTCCCCCTCCCTTTAACAAGGGAGGCATAAAAACGGCGGGAGCAAGCCCCCGCCCTACTTTATGGTATTATTCATTCTTGACTTTGAAGCTGACGAATATCCTTACCGATAAATTCAACGGTTGCAAAGTTGCCGATAATTCTTGATGCGACACTTTCGGGGTATCGCTCTTTCAGTTCTTTAAGGCTTAAATTTGAACTGATTATTGTGGGCACTCCGCGGGCATTTCGGCTGTTAATAAGATTATAAATTGCCGAGGTTGTGAATGCAGTTTGGAATTCTGCGCCCAAATCGTCAAGAATAAGCAAATCTGCATCAATCAAAATATCTTCGGTTTCAAAGGTTTCTGCTCTGCCGAATTTTTCACGCTCCATTTTGTTAAGGAAGCCGATTACCGAGCCGTAAATTACATTATAGCCCTTTTTAATTGCCTCGTTGGCAATTGCAAGGGACAAATGCGTTTTGCCAAGACCTGTTCTGCCGAAGAAATAAAGGCTTTGTGAGTCCAAATCAAAGTTTTCGGCATAGCTTACACAGCTTTTATATACTCTTTGCATTTCTTTATAGGGTGATTCGCCGTTTTCTTCATGCTTTGAATAATAATCCAAATCAAAATCCTCAAAGCTTGAAAGCTCAAGAGGTGTCGTGCGTGACATCTGCTCACTTGCCAACCTCTTTAAAAGCTCAAGATGGCAGGTGCAATATTTTGTGCCGTACGAAACACCCTTTTCGTCGTTTCGCTCTTCAATGAAGCCTCTGTCTTCACACTTTTTGCAGGTGTAATTCACATCAAGGTAATTTTCGGGGAGCCCCATTGACTTTAAAAGCTCTGCACGGCTGTTGCGGATTTCTGCATTCTTTTTGCGGATTTCCTTGAGTTTTTTATCTGCTTCTTCTTTTGAAAATGCAAATACGCCTAAAATCTCACGGCCTGTTTTTGCAAGCTCATTTTCAATAAATGCGAATTCCGGGTATTTTTCGGAGAGCTCTTGTTTGTGCTGTGAAGCCTCATACTCTGCGTCGTTTCGTCTTCTTTTGATTTCAGCAAGCGCTTTTTCGTAAATATCTTTTGAATATGCCAATTTTATGCCCCCTTACCTCTTGTTCTTTTCTTATTTTTCTTTTCGCCGAAGTCTGCACGGTTACGCTTTGCCTGTTTTTCGGCAAGCTCAACCGAGAATGATGTTTCTTTCGGCTCTGTATCCTTTTTACTCTTTTTAGTTTCGAATTTCTTTGTGCCTTTTTCGATTTCTTCAATAGTGAATGTACCGGAAGTACGCCATTTTTTAAGCGTTCCGTTAATATGGCACATATTTTTCCACACAAGACGACCTGTCTGCTTTTCTTCTTTCATTATGTTAAAGGCTTTTTCAACTGCGTCGATTTTAAAGCCCCAGCGAAGCCACTGACACATCATTTCAAGCACCGCGAATGAGGGTGATTTTTCGTCATTATTGGTTCGCTCTGCAAGCTCTCGAAACAAAATTATTGCCTTTTCGGTTTCGGCTATGTAATCGTCGGCGGCAGCAAGAGTGGTGATACCATTCTGCGCCCAGTATTTCGCGATTTTCTGAATATCATCCTGCGATACCGCGTCAATGCTCTTTGCAAAGTGGAGCATATAATTCACAACATCGGGTGTAATTCCGTAAAAATTCACAACCGAATAAATTGTGCATTGCATTGTGTAGCCCAGAGTTTTACCCAAGATTTCCTGTGCCTCATTGAAAAGACGCTTCATTGAGCCGTTTTTCTTGATAATCTTTTCAATTTCTGCCTGAGTGGGATTTACATAATGAATGTCGGGCAAGGGTGCTATGACCTTTTCGGTCAAATTACCGTCACCCTGCTTTTCGGTTTTTACGGTTTTTTCTTCTTTTTCGGGCGTGAGAATACCCTCATTTTCCCAATACTCTATGCATTCTTTTACTGCAGCAAGGGAAACACCTGTTTTTTTGTTGATTTCTTCAATTGTGATATTCGGATTTCTGAATATGCAAATGATGACCTTTAATTGCTCTCCGCTTGCAAATTTTAAGCCTTTGTCAGCAATTTCTGTAGGCATTGAAAACATTGACGAATACACCTTCGGGTCAATTTTGAACATGGTTTCCCCTCCTTCGCACACAATATGGGAGAATAAGTATAACACAAATTTCTGTTATTTGCAATCACAAGATATAGTGGTATAAGGCAAACGCAAAACGCAAAATTGGGGTTTGT
>CAZTLU010000071.1:0-7416 GCA_964614605.1 uncultured Eubacteriales bacterium | reverse complement strand
CCTTTAAAGGACCGTTCCATGTGCCGAGATGTCTTATTATGCTTGACCAGATGCTTAAGGAAATTGAAGAATAATAAACATTGGGACGATGCTCACACTGGGCATCGTCCCTTATTTTGTTGATACATGTTTTTCGCAAGCGGTATTACGAAAAACACCTTATTTTAAAATTGAATTATTTTCTTTCCATTAATGTAACCATAACAGCCTTTTGTGCGTGAAGTCTGTTTTCTGCCTCGTCGAAAATCTGGTCGGCGTATGCCTCAAACACTTCTTCGGTGATTTCTTCGCCACGGTGAGCAGGCAAGCAATGCTGAACCATGCAACCGCTGTTTGCAACGCCTAAAAGCTTATGATTAATCTGATAAACGCCCTGGAATACCTTTCTGCGTTCTGCGGCTTCCTGTTCCTGACCCATTGATGCCCAGACATCTGTAAAGATTACATCTGCACCCTGACAAGCTTCCATCGGGTCGCGGTGAAGTGAAAATCCGCCGTTAGCATTTGCAAAATCAAGAACCTTCTTATCGGGGTCATAACCCTCGGGGCAAGCAACTGATACAGTCATACCTGTTTTAAGTCCGCCGACGATAAGTGAGTTTGCCATATTGTTGCCGTCACCGATATAAACCATTTTAAGTCCGTCAAGGTGGCCCTTATGCTCACGGACAGTCATTAAATCTGCAAGCACCTGACAGGGATGGCAGAAATCTGTAAGACCGTTGATTATGGGGATTGAGCCGTATTTTGCAAGATTTTCAACCTCGCTCTGCTCGAAGGTTCTAATCATAATACCGTCGAGATAACGAGATAGAACGCGGGCAGTATCCTGAATGGGTTCGCCACGGCCAATCTGCAAATCACGGTTTGAGAGGAAAAGCGCCTGACCGCCAAGCTGATACATACCTGTTTCAAATGAAACACGGGTTCTTGTTGAGGACTTCTGGAAAATCATACCCAAAGTCTGACCCTCAAGACGATGATGCTTAATATTGTTCTTTGTTTCATATTTAAGCTGGTCTGCAAGGTTGAGAATTTCTGTAATCTCTTCAGTTGTGAGAGCCAGCATACTTAAAAGATGTTTCATAATTATTACTCCTTAAGGAATTTTTCAAGAATTTTAAGACCTTTGTCGATTTCGTCCTTTGTTATTACCAAGGGCGGTAACATTCTCAATTTATTTTTTGCGGTGAGAATTAAAAGTCCGTTCTCACTGCATTTTTTTGCGATTTCGCCTGCGTTTTTGGTTTTGAGCTCTATACCGACCATCATTCCGAGACCGCTGACGGAGTTTACCTCGTCAATTTTGAGAAGTTCATTTCTTATGTACTCCCCTTTTTCTGCAACTTCATTGAGGAACTCGTCAGTCAATGTGTCGAGAATATAACTTGCACCTGCGCAAGCCACGGGATTTCCGCCGAAGGTTGTTCCGTGAGTACCAGCAGTAAGTACATTTGCACATTTTTCTGTACAAAGGCAAGCGCCCATAGGAAGTCCGTTGCCGATACCCTTTGCAGATGTTACAACATCGGGTGAAATTCCCGCGTATTCGTATGCGAACAGCTTGCCTGTTCTGCCCATACCGGTCTGAACTTCGTCAATAATGAGAAGAATATCCTTTTCTTTGCAAACCTTTTCTACGGTTTTAAGATATTCAAAATCTGTGGGGACTACTCCGCCCTCGCCCTGAACAACCTCAAGAATTATTGCGCAAACCGTATCGTCTGCATTTTTTAAGAATTCTTCTGTATTGCCGGACTCAACATACTTGAAGCCCTGTACGAATGGATTGAAAAACTTGTGGTAATGCTCTTGTCCTGTTGCAGTAATTGTTGCCATTGTTCTGCCGTGGAAGGAGTTCACCAAAGTAATTATATTGTAACGGTTTTCGCCGTATTTATCGTAACTGTATTTTCTTGCGAGTTTAATTGCACACTCGTTAGCCTCAGCACCGGAATTGCAGAGAAAAACACGGTCAAAGCCCGTCTTTTTGCAAAGCTTTTCGGCACACTCTGCAACTGTTGAGTTGTAGTAAAGATTTGATGTGTGCTGAACCTTTTTAAGCTGTTCGGTAACGGCATTCATCCAGCCATTGTTATTATAACCGAGAGAATTTACGCCGATACCCGAGCCAAAGTCGATAACCTCATTGCCCTCACTGTCAATAAATGTTGCGCCGTTGCCCTTTTCAATTGAAACGGGGAAATGCGCATAAGTGGGCATTAAGGAATTATCCGCCGAATTTTTTATATTTTCTAAATTCATTTTTATCACCATTAAAGGAACATTGTGCCTACACCGCTGTCAGTGAGCATTTCGATAAGGATTGAATGAGGAATTCTGCCGTCGATAATATGAGTACGCTTAACGCCTCGGCGTACTGCCTCAACACAACAATCAATTTTCGGAATCATACCGCCCTTGATTATTCCCTGTGATTTAAGCGCAGGAACATCGCTGACATGAACAACATGAATAAGTGTATTTTCATCATCCTTATCTTCAAGAAGTCCGCGGACATCTGTCATAAGCAAAAGCTTTTCAGCACCGAGAGCCGCCGCAATTTTAGCTGCCGCAATATCAGCGTTGATGTTATAAACCTCGCCGTTTTCCCCACCGCCGACAGTTGAGATTACGGGGATGTAATGCTGGTCAAGAATGCCGTCAACAAGAGTTGTGTCAACATCGACAATGTCACCCACGAAGCCGATATCCTTATCTTCAACCTTTTTCGCCTTAATCATACCATCGTCAAGTCCGCAGATACCGATTGCGTGGCCGCCGTGGTGATGAAGCAGATGAACAAGTCTTTTGTTGACCTTGCCTGCAAGCACCATCTGAACAATATCAACTGTTTCTTCGTCAGTATAGCGAAGTCCGTCAACGAATTTTGACTCCTTGCCTATTTTTGAGAGCATTTCGTTGATTTCGGGGCCACCGCCGTGAACAAGCACAACATTGACACCAACCGAGCGTAAAAGAACAATATCGGTCATAACGGCATCCTGCAACTCTTTATTTATCATTGCGTTGCCGCCGTATTTGATTACAACAGTTTTGTTGTGATAATGCTGAATATATGGAAGTGCCTGCACAAGCACCTCACTGCGATATTCATTTGGAATGTTTTTTATGTCCATATAAATCACTTCCTAAAGTGGTTATTTTGCTCCCTCTGACGAGGGAGCTGTCAGCGAAGCTGACTGAGGGAGAGATTTTTTAACCTCTCTGTCAATATATTCGCAAACATTGTCAAAATTATTATCAATGTCAATATTACAAATTCTAATTACTTGTAATTTATATTTCTTTAGAATCTCGGTGCGTTGCTCATCATATTTTCGTTGCTCTTCGGTATAATGTCCGCCACCGTCTAATTCAATAATAATTCGAGCTTTAGCACAATAAAAATCAACTATATAATTATCAATTACTTTTTGTCTTTGAAATCTTAAAGGATAATTTCGCAAAAAACAAGTCCATAGTTTGATTTCCCAAGGGGTCATAGTTTGACGGAGTTCTTTTGCATACTTTATTAAATCCTTATTATAATTAAGCATTTCTCTCCCTCCGTCACGGCTACGCTCGTGCCACCTCCCTCGTCAGAGGGAGGATTATTGTACCCCTTTAGGTTCGATAGTCACCGTTAATTTTTACATATTCATAGGTTAAATCGCAACCGTATGCTGTGGCACTTGCTTCGCCATCGTTAAGGTTTACTTTTATTGTGATTTCATCTTCAAGAAGAATTTCTTTTGCTGTTTCTTCTGAAAATTCAATGCCTGCACCGTTCTTGCAAACAAAGATTTCGCCCTTTGCCGATACAAACGAAACATCAATTTTGCTTACATCAATATCTGCACCTGCATAGCCGAGGGCACAAAGAATTCGTCCCCAGTTAGCATCAGAGCCAAACATTGCAGTTTTTACAAGGGGTGAGCAAATAACAGATTTTGCACAAGTGCGTGCAATATCCTCGGTTTTTGCATTGTCAACATCACAGATTACAAGCTTTGTTGCACCCTCACCGTCTTTTGCAAGCATTTTTACAACATAATTGCAGATTTTGAAAAGTGCACGGCAGAATTTGTCGTAATTCTCATTTTCGGTTTCGATTCTCTCGTTACCGCAAAGTCCGTTTGCCACAATTGCAACGGTATCGTTGGTTGAGGTATCACCGTCAACGCTCAACATATTATAGCTTCTGTTCACACACCATGTAAGAGCCTTTTTGAGCATTTCTGCGGAAATGTTTGCGTCTGTAGTGATGAATGAGAGCATTGTTGCCATATTGGGATGAATCATACCGCTACCCTTTGCAATTGCACCGATTGTACAGGTATTACCGTCAAGGTCAAAGGATACGGAAATTGTCTTTTTAACTGTGTCGGTAGTCATAATGGCTTCAGCAGCAGAATCAGAGCCATTGAGGTTAAGTCCGTCAACTAATTCCTGCATACCGTTTTTGATGGGTTCAAGGTCGATGGGCTGACCGATAACACCCGTTGAACCGACAATCACATCATCGGCAGAAATTCCTGTATACTGTGCAACCAAGTCACACATTGCCTGTGCTTTTTCAACGCCGTCAGCATTGCAGGTATTGGCAATACCGCTGTTGCAGATTACCGCACGAGCCTTGCCGTTTTCGAGATTTTTACGGGTAACCGTAATTGGTGCGCCGTAAACAAGATTTTTTGTATAAACTGCGGCTGCGTCACATTCCACATCGGAAATAAGCATCATAAGGTCTTTTTTTGACTTATTTTTACGAATTCCGCAATGAATTCCGTTTGCCTTGAAGCCTTTAGGGGAAGTAACACCGCCGTTTAAATCAATTTTAATTGAAAATGCCATATTTATCACCTTTTCGGCGGGAGCAAGCCCCCGCCCTACGCAAAATTTTATATATTAAGTTGATATTCGGGGTCTAAACCCATTTTGATATTCATGCACTGGAGTGCGGCACCGCTGGCGCCCTTGCCGAGATTATCATATCTTGCGATTAAAAGAATTCTATCCTCATTACCGCAAACTGTGATTTCCATATTATCGAATTCTGACTTTGAATTTGAGGCAAGAAAGCCGTTTTCGTCAATACTTTCTTTATACTGAACAATTGAGGAATTGTAAAGTTCTTTATAAAGTGCCTTGATATCCTGTGCGGTTTTGCCATTCTGTAAATCCTTTGCAAAAAGCGGAACGGTCACGAGCATTCCGCTGAAATAATCACAGATAAACGGGCAGAAAATCGGAGTTGTTTCAAGCCCCGAAATCGCTTTCATTTCTTTTAAGTGCTTGTGCTGTTGAGTAAGTGCATATTCGCGGGGGGAATCGAGAAGAAAATCCCGTTCTGCATCTTCATACTGTGCAATTCCGTTTTTACCTGCACCGCTGTAGCCCGAAGTTGCGTGGCACATAAAACCGTGGTCGCGTGACACAAAACCCGCATCTACAAGTGGCTTTACTAATGCTATAAATCCGCTTGCATAACAACCCGGAACTGCAATTCGCTTGGAGCTTTTGAGTTTATTGTGGAATTCCGCTGACAATTCAGGGAAACCATAAGCCCACGCCTCGTCAGTTCTGTGAGCAGTTGAAGTGTCAATTACTACTGTATTTTCGTTTTCGATAAGACTTACTGCCTCGATAGCTGCTGCATCGGGAAGACAAAGGAATGCAATATCAGCAGAATTGAGTGCCTGTTTTCTTGCATTGGTATCTTTTCTTAACTCCTCGGGGAGTGTTATAAGCTCAATGTCGGGGCGAGTTGAAAGTCTGTCGAAAATTTTAAGACCCGTTGTGCCCTGTGAGCCGTCGATAAAAATTTTGGTCATATATATTTTCCTTTTATTGCATATATACAGATGTTCCCCTCCCTCATTGAGGTAGGTGGCAACGCATCAGCGTTGACGGAGGGAGTTTTCGAAATATTTACTCCCCCAGTCTGCTTCGCAGACAGCCCCCTCAAAGATGGGGCGGAATACGCGTCTACAATTATTTGTTTAATTCTTTTACACGGTTTACTTGTGCGAGAATATTCTGTGGTGCGGGACCGCCGAGAGATGTGCGGTCATTTACGCATTTATCCAGATTGATTGCCTCAAACACGCCATCATCAAATATTTCGCAAACAGCCTTGTATTCTTCCAAAGGAAGTGTTTCAAGTGTAAGACCTTTTTTAATGCAGAGTGCCACCAACTCGCCCGTTGCTTTGTAAGCATCACGGAATGGAAGACCTTTACCTACAAGATAGTCAGCACAGTCAGTTGCATTGATAAATCCACCTGCGGCTGCTTTTCTCATATTTTCAGGAAGTGCGGTCATTGTGTCGAGCATGGGAATAAATGCAGTAAGACACATTTTAACTGTATCAAAAGCATCAAAAATTGCTTCTTTATCCTCCTGCATATCCTTGTTATATGCAAGTGGTAAACCTTTCATCATTGTAAGGAGTGTTGTGAGGTCACCGAATACACGACCTGATTTTCCACGGATAAGCTCGGTAATATCAGGGTTTTTCTTCTGTGGCATAATTGATGAACCCGTTGAGAATGCATCGTCAAGCTCAATGAATTTAAATTCCCAAGAACACCACAATACAATTTCTTCTGAAAAACGAGAAAGATGCACCATAATGATTGAGATTACGGACGCCAATTCCATACAGAAATCACGGTCAGAAACACTGTCAAGTGAGTTTTGCATAGCACCATTAAATCCAAGTGCCTTTGCAGTCATTTCACGGTCTGTATTATATGTAGTACCAGCCAACGCACAAGCACCGAGAGGCGAATAATTCATTCTTTCAGTTGCCTGACTGAGTCTTTCCTTATCACGAAGAAGCATTTCAGCATAAGCCATTAAATGATGCCCGAACGTGATGGGTTGTGCACGCTGAAGATGTGTGTAGCCGGGCATTACACAGCTTGCATACTGCTCTGCCTTTTTGCAGAGAACATCAATAAGCTCGGTAAGCTGGGCATAAAGCTCGTCACACTCGTGACGAAGATAAAGTCTTATATCAACTGCAACCTGGTCGTTACGGCTTCTTGCTGTATGTAATCTTTTACCTGCCGCACCGATACGGGAAGTGAGCTCACCCTCAACGAAGGTATGAATGTCCTCTGCGTTGGGGTCGATTTCGAGTTCTCCACTTTCGATTTCTGCCTTGATAGCCTTTAAGCCGTCAGTAATGGCGGTTAAATCTTCAGCAGAAATAATACCCTGTGCGCAGAGCATTGCCGCGTGAGCTAAACTGCCGTCGATATCCTCTTTATACATACGGCTGTCGAACTTAATTGAAGAGTTGAAGTCGTTGGTTTTGGGGTCGATTTCTTTTGAAAATCTGCCTTTCCAGAGTTGCATAATATTTCTCCTAAAATCAATATTGCCTCCCTCTGACGAGGGAGGTGG
>CAZTLU010000070.1:3973-7685 GCA_964614605.1 uncultured Eubacteriales bacterium | reverse complement strand
CTCATCGGGATAATCGCACCCGCCTTTGCAAGCACAGGAATATTCTCAATATCGCGATACATCTTAATAAACTGATTACCCTCGTAAATTCTGCCTGTGAAAATATCTGTATATCTTCCCTCGGGAACCCACACATTAACACCCGCAAGGTTTGTCTTTAATGATGTGTGCTCTGTGATTGGGGCAACTATAAGCTCCGTACCGAAGAAGAATTCGTTTTTGCAGTTGTATGCGTTTTCGTCTTCAGGATATGCGTAATACATAGGCTCGCATATTGCACGGCACTCTGTATGTGTGCGGTAGTTCATTGTGTAAATGTAGGGGAGAAGCTTATGTCTTAAACGGAGTGCGTCAGTTGCAATTCTGCCCACAGGACCGCTGTAATTCCAAGGCTCCTTGCCTGCGAATTCATTGTTGGTCGAGTGAAGTCGCATTACGGGGCTGAATACACCCAATTGAACCCAACGAACATAAAGCTCGTCGTCCTTTTTACCCATACAGTGACCGCCGATGTCGTGGCTCCACCAAGGATAAGCAATGTTTGACGCAGTTGCGGTAAATCCGGGCTGGAAATCAAGACTCTTCCAGGTCTGTGTTGTGTCACCGCTGAAGCCTAAAGGATAACGCTGACTGCCCGCACCGCAGAAACGGGAAAGAATAAGCGGGCGGTGATTATCCTTTGCATTGTCAAGGAAATGGTAGTGATTAAGAGCCCAAAGAGGGTCAAGTCCCTTAACCTTTGTATTCTTGCCCTGTTGCCAGTCAATCCACCAGAAGTCAACGCCCTTTTCCTCAAAGGGACGATGAAGAATGTCAAAATAATTCTCGGTGAATTTCTTGTCTGTAATGTCAAATTCAACAGCTTTTTTCTCTTTGGGGTCAGTTCCCATAGCCTTGCACATATCCTCATACTGATTTTCAAACCAGCGCACGCCCATTGAGGGGTGAATGTTAAAGGTGATGTGATAATTGTCAGCCTTGAGCTTTCTTAAAAATTCCTCATAATCAGGGAAAAGGTCTGTATTGAAGCTGTATCCCGTCCAGCCCACCGACCATACATCATAAACATATTCCATAAAGTTTAAGTGATGGCCTGCCTTGTGAGCATCCTTGCCGAATTTTGATTTAATATCAACCCAATGCCAGTCCATATCAACGGTTGCAACTGTAATGGGGATTTCCTCATCCTTGAATTTGTCCATAAGGCTTAAATATTCATCCTGCGAATATGCCTTATATCTGCTCCACCAGTTTGAAAGAGCATAACGGGGAATAAGCGGTACCTTGCCCGTAAGCTTATAAAGGTCTGTGGTAGCTCCTATGTAATCGTTGCCGTATGCAAAATAATATCGGTCAGTTTCTTTGTCGTCACGGGGCAGAATTGTGCCGTCTTCTTTAATTACAAGAGTTTTGCTGTCGTCAAGAATTGCCACACCGTTTCGTGAGCATACACCGTCATTAAGCTTTATAATACCCGCAGTAATGTCAAGTGTACGGCAAGTGCCCTTAAGGTTGCCCGACTTGTAATCTGTAACAAGTCTGCCGTCGTTGAGCTTTATATTGAGCATTTTGCGAGAATTAAGAGAATATACGAAGCTTGCCTTTTCGGTCTTTATTTCAATTGTGTCGCCCGATTCGTTAAGCTCATATTCAGGAGCACAAAAATCGCGGAACCATACGCTCTGTGTAGGCTCGTCGCAGAATTTTCCCTCGCTCTGATTTTCAACTCTCAAAAGGCAGGGGGTAATAACAGTAAGTCTTGTGCCGCCGCGCACAATAACCTGATTATCGAGTGCCTTTGGTGAGCAATCAATCTTAAATCGCTTTTCAAACTGTGCCATAATGTAATCCCTCACTACATATTTTATCTTTTTAATTATATAACTTAAAGAAAGCAAAGTCAATAAAATCAAAAGCCTTGAGAAGAAATTCCCAAGGCTTAATGTTCTATTCACTTATCCCAAAATGTTCTATAAGCTTATTTGCCAGCTCGTCAGAAATTTTAAGTATTCCGCCGTGACGCTTTTTGCGTTTGCCCATATCAAACTGGTCGTTGTGAAGCTGAATAAACTTACCACCGTCAAGGTTATCGCACAAAAACGGTGTGTAGCCGTTGTTTGTTCTGTATTGGTCGGCAATCAGGCACCACTTTTGTTGGTCATCAAGATAGTAAGCCTCGGGACCCTCAAGTCCTTCAAATACTGAAAAGATTTCTGAATAAATACTTTCCCAATTATCGCCCACAAGGTCCTGACTTTTTTCAAAAATAATTACCTTGTTGGTTTCATCCTTTGAGAAGCGGTAATACCAGCCCTTATCCCATACAATGCTTGTATCAATAAGTGCAGTTTTACCATCAATATATTTAAATGTCGGGGTGAATTCTCTGAAATCCTTTGTGAATGCACCGTAAATGCGTTGTTTATGTTTTGTTTCGCCATCTTCTTTTACGCAGGATGCCCAGAATACAAACCACATATCCTTTTCCTTGCAAAATACCGCTTCGGGAGCCCATACGCAACCTGCATTGTTTATTCCAACCTCAACAAGCCATTCCTCAGACCAGTTGATTAAATCCTCTGATTCCCATACAAGAATTGAACGGCTGCCGTGGTGTGCAAAATCGTGCCAACTGCCATTTGCAGTACACAAATCCGTCGCGATAATATAATATTTTTTAACTCTCTCGTCATACACAATAAATGGGTCGCGAGCACCCCTTGTGCCGATTTTTGATGCGAGAACAGGCTCTTCACCGCCCAAATCAGTCCAGTTAAGACCGTCACGGCTTAAAGAAAACCAGATTGCCTCTTTATCTCCTGTTTTACCACTTGTGAAATGTGCGAATAAATATGCCGACATAGTGCTTACCTCGGGTATTTGCAAAGTTTCGGCTATTATATCACAACAGAATAAAATAATCTATAACAAAAATTCAGTAATTTTATATTTGTCATTTTGCAATAAATTCAAGACAAATCTTTGTGCAACATTATCTGCTGGAATTTTAACAATTGAATTGACAAGCTTTAGTATGCGTGCTAAAATTAGAGTGTGTATTAAATAACATCGGAATGTGGTAGAAAAATGGCATGAAGAAAAGCAAAATCAACAAGCATTAGAAGAAGCAGTAAATGAAATTAAAACAATATAAAATAAACGGAGGAAAGGCAAATGAAAAAAACAATTAAATTCAGCACAAAAAAGGTAATAAGCATACTACTGTCATTGTTTATGCTTGCAACGATGTCACCTTTATCGGCTTTTGCATTTGAGGCGGATTTTGAGGCGGATTATGAAATGCAACCGGGTGAAACTTTAACAATTGCAATGCTTGAAAATGATAACGGAGATGGTGTTTATATCAAATTTGTTCCTGATGTTGACGGTTTACACAAATTTATTTCCCAATCCGATTCATCAGGTGACCCCTGTGCTGTTCTTTATGATGCATATGGGGACCAACTCACTGAGAATGATGATTCTGATGAGCATGATTTTAACCTGCAGTATGAGCTTGAAGCAGGTGAGACATATTATTTGAATGTTTATGACATCCAATATGGAACGCCTCGTGAATGGAAAATAATTTCTGTTGTTCCTTGCAGTTCGCACACAGGCGGCACACAGACCTGTAAGGGTTATAAATGTGAAGCTTGCGGCGAATGGTACGGCGAAGCAGGTGATGAACACATAGATGAAGACGGAAACG
>CAZTLU010000070.1:2829-3873 GCA_964614605.1 uncultured Eubacteriales bacterium | reverse complement strand
ACTACACCGTATATTTAATTTCCCCTTGTGTTGAACACACAGGCGGCACACAGACCTGTAAGGGTTATAAATGTGAAGTTTGCGGCGAATGGTACGGCGAAGCAAGTGACCATGTAACAGCATCTGAACAGACTTGTATGGGTTACCGTTGTGATACATGCAGCGAATGGTTTGGTGAAGCTGACGATACCAAACATGGCTGGTATTTAGGTGAATGTAAATATTGCTATGTCGAGTATCCCGCAGATTTAGAATGTGAACATATTTATAGTCCCGAAAATGATTTCAGATGTATAACTTGCGGAGAGAAATGTTCACACGAAACAATGGAGAACGGAATCTGTACAGTTTGCCATTATACTTTACCCTTCTCACTTACAACAGGCGAAACTGTTACCTATCACGGCTCTTTCTCGGATGCACTTGACAAAGCTGAAGACGGCAGTGTCATTAAACTGATGAAAGATTATGACGATTATAATGGCCTTGAAATAAACAAGGCAATAACCCTTGACCTTAACGGGCATGTATGGAGCCAGCCATCAAGTGGAAGCTTTAACATTAAAGCAAACGTTCATTTTACCGACTCGGTTGGTGGAGGCTATTTATATTATAGTCTTTATCTTTATTCTCCAGCTACATTCAGTGGCGGTTCTTACAGCAACATCGGTATAATATTTGAAACCGAAGACACTCTTAGCGATTATCTCGCTGACGGTTATGAATTCGTTGATTATGATGGCGAAATCCTTGATTTGTCATCTGAAACATCTGTAGACTATCCAACAACAGTTAAGTACTTCTTCACAGGCATTAAAGACAATCACATTTATAAAAACAACGAAATGCTTAAAGCATATCAGCTTGTTGAACTCAATGGTGATATTTACTACATCGGCGACCGCCACCAAATTGTTAAAAACAAACAGGTTTATATCAACGCACAAAGAGTGGAAGGCTTCACTTATGAAGACGGCACACCGTTTGAAGCAGGATATTATACCTTTGACGCAGATGGCAAAATGCTAATGCAGAATGGCATTA
>CAZTLU010000070.1:0-2729 GCA_964614605.1 uncultured Eubacteriales bacterium | reverse complement strand
TTGGTGAACATATCTACAAGAACAATGTAATGCTTAAAGCATATCAGCTTGTTGAAATTGACGGCGACTTGTACTATATCGGCGACCGTCATGAAATCGTTAAAAATAAAACCGTTTATCTCAGAGAAGACAGAATTAACGGCTTAACTTACGCAGACGGCACACCAATCACAGCGGGTTATTATGATTTTGACGAAGACGGTAAGATGGTTGTATTAAATGGCATTATTGGTGAACATATCTACAAGAACAATGTAATGCTTAAAGCATATCAGCTTGTTGAGGTTGATGGTGATTTTTACTACATAGGTGACCGCCATCAAATTGTAAAGGATAAGAAAGTTTATGTTAAAGAAGAACGACTTAATGGCTTAACATATCCGGACGGCACACCAATCACAGCAGGATATTACAACTTTGATGCAGACGGCAAAATGATTATTGAATAATCAAGTGAACATTGGACGGTTCTCTGTGTTAATCGCAGGGTAGCCCAATAAAAAAATAAAGCCTTGAGGACTAAAAAAGTTCTCAAGGCTGTTTTTTTGTACCCGACACCTGATACATTTTGTCATCAGATATCATAATATCCACATTGAAAAGGGGAGAGAGAAGTCTTTTCAGTTCTTCTGCTTCGGGTAAGGGCAGCGAAATGTTATTTGCTTTTCCCGAATGGCATTTGTGAATTTCTTCTCGGCTTGCCCCGTGAGCAATTGAAATTCTACCGCCGTTTTTCAGTAGCTTTGCAAGGCTTTCAATAAGCTTTTCAGGGCTCGGAAAATGCGGAAAAGCATTATAAATCATAATCACATCAAATTTTTCGTCAGTTGAAAAGCTTTCTGCATCACCGCAGATTACATCAATTTGCGGGAATTTTTCTTTTGCGACTTTCACCATTTCCGCCGAAATGTCAATCCCCGTAACAACTGCTTTTCGTGAAATGTAGTCGGGAAACAGTACACCCGTACCGCAGGCAACATCAAGCACCCTTGTGCCCTCAAAAATACCGCTGTTATCAAGAATTTTTGTGATTACCGCGTCATTTCGCTCGTTTGCGTTGTCCCAAGTGGGTGCAAATTCGTCAAAAAATGAAATTATATCTTTCTTGTCCATTTTATTTACCCATTGATGTCTTGAAATGAAGCTCTTTCATGCCTTCAACCTCGTCGCAGATTGGCTTTAGATTACAGGTTGAGCAGTCAAAATTTACATTGTTCATAATGTGATTAAGCGTTTCGGTAATTTTATTATTTTTCTCTGCAAGAGCTGAAAGTGTGTTGTAATCAACGCCTTTTTCCGTGATAAAAATTACCTTGACACCCTTAACCGCAGGGATTTCCTTGTATTTGTTTATCAGCAGATTGCCCACACTCTCAAAGCTGATTCCGCTTTTTATTGCAGTTTTCCCCACGCGGACTGCCTCTTTATGAGAGCGTGACGAGGTGCGAAGCATATATCCGTCGGGAAAATAGTGGTATTTCACATACTCAATTTTGCGAATAAGATTATACGCCTTTTGCTCGTCTTCGGTGTCCTCAATCTGCACAAGTGAAATTCGGGCGAATTTGCAATCAGCTTTGATTTCATTCAAATCCTCGCCGATAATCACAATCTCGTCGTCTATTTCCTCGGTTGTCACAAGATTAAAGCCCGTACCGCTTAATTCATAAGCCGTGTCACGCTGTAAAATTACCTGATTGCAGCCCACATCCGCCCAAGCCTTCTCTTTGTCATAAGCATAAGAATTCTGCTGAAAATCGCAGAGCAGGGCAGAGGTGTCTTCGATTAACGAATTGAAAAAATCCATTATAATTTTTTGTCCCTTTTCATTTTGTCATAGTGCTTGCCGAGTAAATCATAAACCACACGGATAAGCTTCATATCAAGGTTAAACCAGTAAATCACAAAGGTGATTACAAATAAAGCAAGAATAACTGCTAAAATAATTAAAATAATGTCCATATCAGTTCTCCTTTAATCAGTGGTTACTCTGCAAGGCCTTTTTGACGGGCATATTCAGCGGCACCTAAAGCACCCATAAGCTGAGGGTCTGTGTTAAGCTCAACAACCTTGATTTTAAGCACCTTTTCAATGGCCTTTTTAAGTCCGTCATTCTTTGCACAACCGCCGGTAAGGGTAATACTGTCAGTAGCGCCTGCCTTTTTAGCCATAACAAAGCAACGCTTTGCAACTGCCAACTGAATACCTGCGGCAATTTCGTCCATGGGCTTGCCCTCACCAACAAGTGAGATAACCTCACTTTCAGCGAAAACTGTGCACTGTGCAGTAATCGGGATTGTGTTTTTAGCATTAAGTGAAAGCTTTGAGAATTCGGGAAGGCTCATTTCAAACGCATTTGCCATTGCCTCATAAAAACGGCCCGTACCTGCGGCACATTTGTCGTTCATAGCAAAGTTTTTAACTGTGCCGTCTGTGTCGATTGAAATTCCCTTAACATCCTGACCGCCGATGTCGATAATAGCCTTAACCTCGGGGTTGGTAACATGAACACCCATTGCGTGACAGCTGATTTCAGAAATGTTTTCGTCAGCAAAGGGAACCTTATTTCTGCCGTAGCCTGTACCGATGAGATATGATAATTCTTCTGCTGAGTTGAGTCCCTCAACCTGTGCAACCGCATCATTAAGTGCAATTTCAGCACTTGCCACGGGATTTATTTTGCTTCTGTTTGTAACATCGGCAACCATTTTGCCGTTTTCGTCAAGGAT
>CAZTLU010000069.1:0-7899 GCA_964614605.1 uncultured Eubacteriales bacterium | reverse complement strand
AACATCAAGAAAGCTGTTTGTTCACAGAAATACTCTTGTTTACCGTCTTGAAAAGATTAAAAAGCTCACAGGTCTTGACCTTCGCGAATTTGACGATGCAATCGTATTTAAAGTAGCATTGATGGTTAAGAAGTATCTTGATGCAAACCCCATAAAATACTAATTCTTCATACAAATCTTGATTTGCATCATATCGAATTTACAAAGTAAATATATCGGGCTTACCGTAAGGTGAGCATATCGAGTAAGCATAGCTTGCATATCGACGAAAAATTATACCTGCTATATGTTTATGGCAGGTATTTTTATGTTGAATTTATCTGTCGATATAAATTCTTTGCAGAATTTTCGATATGTTGTCGGTATACTGCCTACAACTCGATATATGCTTCGCATTCGATATGTCTTTGCGAGACAAGGGCTTTGTTTATTTTATACAATATACGGAGTGAATTTTATATAAATCGACGATAAATATTAACTTTTCTTAAAAACCGCGACAAACACAATATTTTGTGGTATAATCATAACTAATAATGGCTATGGTGTGTCATTGTGGCCAAAAACAGTAAAATTTCAGAAGTTAAAATACATAAAGGATAAGGTGCATATTGTGATTGAATTCAAAAATGTTTCAAAAACATATGAAAACGGTACGCACGCACTTAATAATGTTTCAATTAAAATAAACGACGGTGAATTTGTCTTTATTGTTGGTTCATCAGGTGCGGGTAAAAGTACATTTCTTAAAATAATTATGCGTGAGCAGGTGCCCGATAGCGGCACTGCCATTGTAAATAACTATAATCTTAACAAAATCAAGAAAAAGGATATTCCGAAGTTCCGCAGAACAATGGGTATTGTTTTCCAGGATTTCCGTCTTATTCCCAATATGACGGTTTATGATAATGTTGCATTCGCAATGCGCGTTATCGGTGCAAAAGAAAAGGAAATTCGTAAAAGAGTTCCCTATGTGTTGAGTCTGGTGGGTCTTACTTCTAAAGCGCGTCATTTCCCCACACAGCTTTCGGGTGGTGAGCAGCAGAGAGTAGCTCTTGCCCGCGCACTTGTAAACAATGCAGGCGTCATTATTGCGGACGAGCCCACAGGTAATATCGACCCGGAAATGTCTTATGAAATTGTTGATTTGCTCAACCATATCAACGCAAACGGCACAACGGTTGTAATGGTAACTCACGAGCACGAGCTTGTGCGTCGTTTCAACCACCGCGTAATTACAATACATAAGGGTCAGGTTGTTTCTGACAGCGGTGAAAAATATCGTGTTGAAGCTCCTGCGGAGCCCGTAATGGAAGAAGAACATAAGCCCGAAACAAAAGAAGAGCTTATCGAAGCCGCCGAGGCTGAAATTCAGCAGAATGTTGAGCAGCTTCGCGAAGAGGTTAAATCTCCTGATATAATCGAAAAGAAACAGAATAACAGCTTCTATGAACAACCAAACAGCGATAAGGAGCTTGAAGAGTTTATGAGAAATTACGGTATTGAGGATATTGACTATTCAAAATACCTTGACGACATAACTGATGTGAACGGAGGTGACGCTCAATGAAAGGTGCAAGCTTAAAGTATCTTACCAAAGAGGGCTTCCGCAATGTGTGGGTCAACAGACTTATGTCATTGGCGTCAGTTTCAGTTCTTATGGCGTGTCTTGTAATTATCGGTCTTGGTGCAATGATATTCTTTAATATCAATGCTTTGCTTGATACAGTTGAAAGCCAGAATGTCATTATGGTTTATTTTGAAGAAGGCACAACTGATGAACAGCTTGAGAACGCAGGTACACAGCTTGAAGCTATGGAAAATGTTCAGCAGTATACTTTTGTTTCCAAAGAAGAGGCGTTTGATGAATACATGGCATCAAAAGGTGAGGATGCAGTTCTTTTTGAAGGACTTGACGAAAACCCGATGCCTGACGGATACCGAGTTGTTGTTAAAGACCTCAGTAAATTCTCTGCAACGGTTGACGAGCTTTGGCAGATTGAAAATGTTGAGTCAATCCGCGAAAACAGTGATATTGCAGACAAGCTGGTTGATATAAGAAAAGCGATTACAATCGTAGTCGCAGGTATGGTGGCACTTCTCTTTATTGTTTCGCTGTTCATCATTTCAAATACAATCCGCATCACAATGTTTTCGCGTAAGCTTGAAATCAGCATTATGAAAGCGGTTGGTGCTACAAATTGGTTTATCCGTTGGCCTTTTATGATTGAGGGTATGCTCCTCGGTGTTCTTGCAGGACTTCTCTCATTCGGCGTTCTGGCAGGTCTTTATCAGGGCATGGTTTATGTGTTCAAGGATATGCTGTCATTGTTCACTCCCGTAGGTTTTATGGAATACGCAGCCTACATTCTCTTAATCTTTATGGGAATCGGTATTTTTACAGGTTCCTTCGGAAGCCTTATTTCAATGGGCAAATATCTTAAAGAGCAGGGGAGTGTTGTAAGTGAAGATTAGTACGAAGATTTTTTCAGTTCTCATCGCAGCAGTAATGCTCATTACAGCAATTCCTTTCTCCGCTTCTGCAAAAACAGCCAGTGATATACAAGAAGAAATTGATAAGTGGGAAGAGCTTATCCAAAAAAATGAAGAAAATCAGGCTAATACTCAAGAGCTGATTGATAAGCTTGAAGCACAGAATAAGGCTTATGATGAGCAAATTGCGCTTTTGAATAAAGAAATTGCGCCATTGCAGACAAAAATAAACGAGCTTACTTCTCAAATTACAACGCTTGAAAAAAGAATAGAAGAACTCAAAACGGAAATTGCTGATGTTGAAGCGAAAACCGAAGAGCAGAATAAGGCAATTGATGAAACTTATGAGCTTCTTAAAGCCCGTATGAGAGCCGATTATATGGCAGGTGAAACAAGCGAACTCGAGCTTTTTCTTAATTCGGGAAGCTTTGAAGAATTCCTTGTAAGAAGTGAGCTTCTTCGTCAGGTAGCAGAGCATGACAATCAAATAGTTGCTGACCTTGAATCTCAGATTGAAGAGCTCAATAAATTGCTTGAAGAACTTAGCACAAAGAAAACCGAATCTGAAGAAAGTAAATTGCAGATTGAGGCTGACCGTGCTCAAGTTGAGTCTGAAAAAGCAGTATATGATGCTAAAAAAGCCGAAGTTGAATCCGCTCAGGCAAAAGTAAGTGCTAATCTTACAAAGCAAGATAAGCTTATGGAGCAATATGATGAGAATTCGGAATACTATCAGAAGAAAAAGGCTCAGGCTGAACAAGACTTGTCAGATTGGTCCGCTGCAATGGATAGTGCCGCAGGTAACACAGGCTCAACAGGTAACGGCGTTGTCGATAACGGCACAGTAAGCCATAGCTTCAAGGTTTCTTCAAAGGGCTTTATCAGTCCCATTCAGGATACTTCGGTTTATTATTCAGCGACCTTTGCACAGCACAGCTCACGCGGTACTGCGTCAGTTGACCTTTGTGCACCGGCAAGACGCTATGTTTACGGCAATTATTATTACACCACTAATGGTGCCAAGGTTTATGCGGTTGCTTCGGGTACAATAACCGCCGCGACCTTTAACTCAATTTCGGGTAACTACATAATGATTGACCACGGCAATGGTGTCAGTACACTCTATGCTCACTTAAAAACAATTTATGTGAGCGTCGGTCAGCAGGTAACACAGGGTACTGTAATTGCTCTTGTAGGTAACACAGGCTCTGCGGTTTATCCAAGACCCACGACCTCAAATCCCGTTGCAGGCTCGCATCTTCACTTTGAAACCCGTCTTAACGGTAGTCGTGTAAACCCTGAAAATTATCTTCCCAACCCATTGGTTTAATAAGTTGTAAAGGATGATTTCCTTTGAATAAAAAAATATCATTAGGTCTCGCAATCTCGTTGATTTTCCTTGCAATTGCATTGACAGTTACAATTACAATGACAGTTTCAATGAATGTCTATAACGGGATTATCAAAGATGTTGCCGACCGTTCAAGTCTTTACTCCACCGTGTCAGAGATTGATGATTTAGTCCGCGAAAACTACTTCGGTGAAATGAACGAAAATCTGCTCAACGCCAATATATCCGATGGCTATGTAAATGGCATCGGCGACCGCTATAGCTATTATATGACTGCCGACGAGTACGCTTCTTACAAAGAAGAGGAAAAAGGAAATAAAGGCGGTATTGGTATTATCGCAGTGTATGACAGTGCCAATAATAATATTTATGTGTCCGAGGTGTCAGAGGATTCACCGGCACAGCTTCAGGGAATTTCAAAGGGCGATGTAATCACAGCGGTTGATAATACAAAGGTTTCTGCCACGAATTATAATGACCTTATTGAAGCCCTTAACGGCGAAAAGCTCACCAATGTTCAGGTAACCTTTACCCACGGCGAAGAGAGTAAAACAGTATCCGTTGCCCGTGGTTATTCCGCACAGACCGTTTATTACAGTGTTGACGGTTCTGTGGGCTATATCAAGATTACAGCATTTTATGACACAACCGCCGAGCAGTTGGAAGATGCCCTTGATTATATGAGTAAGAATTCTGTGTCATCAGTTATTTTCGATGTGCGCGGTACCGAAACAGGCAGAATACGCAATGCAGTTCAGTGCATTGATGTGCTGGCTCCCGTAGCAACAGAGGGCACAGGTGCTCTTGCCACCGCGGTTGATAAAGACGGCAATACTCTTGAAACCTTCTCGTCAGATTCCGAAAGTGCAAGCTTCCGGATGGTAGTGCTTGTGAATTCAGGTACATCGGGTGCGGCAGAGCTTTTTGCCTGTGATTTGCGTGACTTCGGTTTGGCGCAGCTTGTAGGTGTGAAAACTGCAGGCAACGGCACAATGCAGAAAATCTTTGAATTAAGCGACGGAAGTGCAATCTCACTCACGGTTGCAAAAATTATTCCTTATAAGAGCGAAAGCTTTAACGGTGTGGGACTTGAGCCCGACCATAAGGTGGAAATGACTGCCGAGCAAAATGCAAGACTTTATATGCTTTCAAAAGAAGATGATACACAGTATCAGAAAGCAATGGAACTCTTAAAATAAAACCAAACCCCTCTGCATATTGTATTGCGGAGGGATTTTTTATGTTCTGTGTTTTAAATATTGAAAAAAGAGCAGATACTTTGCGTGAAAAGCTTTTCGGGCGCTTCATAAAAGACGAATACAATGCCAAAATGGTACCCGTTTTTAAAGGTGCTCCATTTTATGTGTTCAATGTTAATGTGGGCAAAAGGGGAGTGGATTGGGATAAAATTATATATACCGCGGGCAAATGTGCTAATCGCCTTGTGCTTACAAATAATACTGAACTGCCGCCAAGAAATGATATAGCAGAGTTTAAAAGCAATATGCTGTACCGAAAAATGATGGGGAATACCTTTGCCCGAATTTTGAAAAGCTTTTACACTAAAAAATCGGTTGCTTTAATAGATTGCGATGGCGATTCGGCAGATTTGCTCTATAAAATCGCACCTTGTGCCTCGACGCTCACAGTAATTACAGAGAATAAAAATAATTATGAATTTGTTTGTAATGATATACAGGAAAAAACGGGGCTTTGCATTGCCGTGCAATCCTCTTTTGCCGAGGCAGAGGTTAAAATCGATGCCAATCGCTCTGTTATGACTATAAATGGTGAAAAATCCTGCGTAAATATTACCTCGGGCTGTGATTTCACAGTTCCCGAAATCTATGAAAAGCTCTTACCTGAAAATGCCGATAAATATACATTTTATTCTGCTCTTTACGAGCTTTGCGGAGTTTTTGCGCTGGGAGAATGTATTTTTGAAACAATAATCGTAAACAATGAAAAAATAAGCCTCTGCGACCTTGACACAAAGAAAATTATTTAATATAATATGTTCTATATGGGCAGCAAGACTGCTTGTTTTGTTGTGTCCGAAATCACTCTAAAGAATAAAGGAGTTTTTAAAATGGCAGAAACATTACTCACAATAGAAGGTCTTAAAGAGCTTGAAGCTGAACTCGAGCAATTAAAGGTTGAGGGCAGAAAAGAAGCGGCTGAAAAAATCAAGGTTGCAAAGTCTTATGGTGACTTGTCAGAAAACAGCGAATATGACGAGGCTATGAACGACCAGGCAAAGCTTGAGGCTCGCATCAGCGAAATCGAGCATATCCTTAAAACTGCAAAGGTTCTTGATGTTGAATCTCTCAGCAATGAAAATGTTCACATCGGCTCAACAGTTAAGCTTGTTGATAAAAAGAAAAAGACTTACACATACACAATCGTTGGTTTTGCTCAGGCAGACCCCGCGGTTGGTAAGATTTCAGATGAATCTCCCGTTGGTAAAGCACTTATCGGTCACAAAAAAGGCGATAAAGTTGTAATCGAAGTTCCATCAGGAACATTGGAATTCAAAATTACAGATATTTCAAGATAATCAAAGGAAGATACAAAATGGCAGAAAACATTAAGCAGAATCAGCCTGAAGTTGATTTGGGCGAACAGCAGCGAATCCGTCAGGAAAAGTTAAAGAATTTACAGGCAGAGGGCAAGGACCCCTTTGTAATCACAAAATATGACCAGACACATCACAGTGCTGATGTTAAAGAGAATTTTGAAGAATTAGAGGGCAAAACCGTAAGCGTTGCAGGCCGTATGATGTCAAAGCGCGTTATGGGTAAAGCATCTTTCTGCAATATTCAGGATTTAAACGGCAACATTCAGTCTTATGTAGCTCGCGACAGTATCGGTGAAGAAGAATACAAGGATTTTAAAAAGCTTGATATCGGCGATATTATCGGTATTGAGGGCGAGGTTTTCAAGACTAAAACCGGCGAGATTTCAATTCACGCTTCAAAGGTTGTTCTTCTCTCAAAGAGCTTGCAGATTCTTCCCGAAAAATTCCACGGCCTTACAAATACCGATATGCGATATCGTCAGCGTTATATCGACCTTATTATGAATCAGGAGTCAAAGCAGACTCTTATCAACCGTTCAAAGATTATCAGCGCAGTGCGTAAATATCTTGACGGCGAGGGCTTTATGGAAGTTGAAACACCTATGCTTGTTTACAATGCAGGCGGTGCGGCAGCAAGACCCTTTGAAACACATTTCAATGCACTTGATACTGATATCAAGCTCCGTATTTCTCTTGAACTTTATTTAAAGCGCCTTATTGTCGGCGGACTTGAAAAGGTTTATGAAATCGGCAGAGTTTTCAGAAATGAAGGCGTTGATACACGCCATAACCCCGAGTTCACTCTTATGGAGCTCTATCAGGCTTATACAGATTACCACGGTATGATGGATTTGACCGAAAATCTTTACCGCTTTGTAGCACAAGAGGTTCTCGGTACAACTACAATCACATTCAATGGTATCGAAATGGATTTGGGTAAGCCCTTTGAAAGAATTACAATGCTTGATGCGGTTAAAAAGTATTCAGGCGTTGACTTTAACGAAATCCAAACTCTTGAAGAGGCTCAGGCAGTAGCAAAAGAGCATCATATCGAATATGAAAAGCATCACCTTAAGGGCGATATTCTCAATCTGTTCTTTGAGGAGTATGTTGAAGAACATCTCGTTCAGCCTACTTTTGTTATGGACCATCCCATTGAGATTTCACCCCTTACAAAGAAAAAGCCCGAAAATCCCGAGTATGTTGAGCGTTTCGAGTTCTTCATGAATGGATGGGAAATGGCAAATGCTTATTCAGAGCTTAACGACCCCATCGACCAGCGTGAGCGCTTCAAGGCACAGGAAGCATCTTTGGCACAGGGTAACGAAGAAGCAAATACAACCGACGAGGATTTCCTCTATGCTCTCGAGCTCGGTATGCCCCCAACGGGTGGTATCGGCTTCGGCATCGACCGTATGGTAATGCTTCTTACCGACAGCCCCGCAATCCGCGATGTTTTGTTGTTCCCCACAATGAA
>CAZTLU010000068.1:0-8025 GCA_964614605.1 uncultured Eubacteriales bacterium | reverse complement strand
CCAATTTGTCCAATTGATTTTTACATTTTATATGGTATTTATTTCTTAATTATGTTATACTAATTATGATTTTGATTATTTGGAGCGTCGTTATGAAAATTTTAGCAATTGACGGCAACAGCATAGTAAACCGTGCCTTTTACGGAATAAAACAATTGACCACAAAAGACGGTCGTTTTACCAACGGAATTTATGGCTTTATGAGCATTTTTTATAAGCTTTGTGAGGAACTCCGGCCCGACGGCGTGGCAATCGCTTTTGACCTTAAAGCACCCACATTCCGCCATAAAATGTATGAGGGCTACAAAGCGAACCGCCACGGAATGCCGCCTGAGTTGGCACAGCAGATACCTGTGCTTAAAGAGCTTCTGGGGGCGTTGGGCTATAAAATTCTTCAGCTTGAGGGCTATGAGGCAGACGATATTCTCGGCACAGTTTCCGCAATGTGCGGGGAAAATGATATGTGCTATATCGCAACGGGTGACCGCGACTCATTTCAGCTTATCCGCGACAATGTAACCGTGCTTTTGCCCCATACAAAAATGGGCAGAACTCAAACCGAGGTCTATGACGAAGCCCGACTTCACACAGAATACGGCGTTACTCCCTTGCAGATGATTGATATTAAAGCTTTGCAGGGCGACTCCTCTGACTGTATTCCCGGTGTTGCAGGCGTAGGTCCCAAAACCGCAGGCGACCTTATTCAAAAATACAGCTCCGTACAATATATATATGACAATATCGATAATCTTGATATAAAGGAAAATCTTAAAAATAAGCTTCTCACCGACAAGGAAAAGGCATTTTTAAGCTATACTCTCGGCACAATTATCAAAAATGTTCCCGTTGAATGCTCTTTGGCGGATTTAACTCCAAAGCAGGCTGACGAAGCACGCGCCCGTGCAATGCTTGCCGACCTTGAAATGTTCAAGCTTATTGAAAAGCTGGATTTTGCGGTGCCTACTTCAACCGAAAAAGCAGAAGAAAAGGTAAAGGAATTGAGCTTTACTGCCGATTTTGACACAACCGAGCTTCTTGCTAAAATCAAAGCCGAAAAAGAGGCTTATTTCACCGCAGATTACAAGGATTTGGACAATCCCGAATTCTGTGTTCTCTGCGATAATACAGTTTATCATCTTGAGCCTATGCACTTGGGCTACTTTGACTTTGTAAAGGCTCTTTTAGAGGATGAAGCAATCGCAAAATATACCGATAATTCAAAGCTTTTATACCGTTTCGGATTTTTGAATAATATTGACATCAAAAATATCGCACTTGACACCTCGCTTGCGGGCTATATTCTCAATCCCTCGTCAAACGGCTATGCACCCTTGCGACTTTGCGAGGAATATAAAGCCCCCATTCCAAAGGTTAATTCGGATTTACCTTTGGCGATTGATTGTGCCGTTATGCGTTCAGTTTCAACCCGACTTAAAACTGAAATCGAGTGCAACAGTCAGGAATATTTGCTTTATGAGGTTGAAATGCCGTTAGCACAGGTGCTTGCATCTATGGAACATTTGGGCTTTATGGTTGACAAAAAGGGAATTGCCGAATTTTCTGAAAAAATCAGCGGAGAATTAAAAACAATCCAAGCTGAAATTTATGAGTTGGCAGGGGAGGAGTTCAATATAAATTCTCCTAAGCAGTTGGGCGTAATTCTCTTTGAAAAAATGGGACTTCCCGTCAAGAAAAAGACAAAAAGCGGATACTCCACCAATGCAGATGTGCTTGAAAGCTTGCAAGATGAAAGCCCCATAATTGAAAAAATTCTCTGGTTCAGAACTCTCTCAAAATTGTATTCAACCTATTGCGAGGGACTTTTAAAAGTAATCGGTGAAGACGGCAGAATTCATTCTTCATTTATTCAGACCGAAACTCGAACAGGCAGAATTTCATCAACAGAGCCGAATTTACAGAACATTCCCGTGCGTAAGGAAATCGGCAGAGAAATGCGTAAATTCTTTATGGCAAAAGAGGGCTCGTTGCTTGCGGACGCCGACTATTCGCAGATTGAACTTCGCGTGCTCGCTCATATTGCCGACGACGAAGAAATGCTAAAGGCGTTTAATGATGAGGTGGATATTCACACCGTAACCGCATCACAGGTGTTCAATATGCCACTTCAAATGGTTACACCCTTGATGCGTAGTAGGGCTAAAGCCGTGAACTTCGGTATTGTTTACGGTATCGGCGCATTCTCACTTGCAAAGGATATCGGTGTTACCCGTAAAGAAGCTGATGATTACATCAAGGGCTATCTTCGTCACTATGCGGGCGTTGACAAATATATGGAAACCGTTGTTACCGATGCCAAGGAAAAGGGCTATGTTTCAACCCTTTGGGGTAGAAGAAGATATTTGCCTGAACTTAATTCCTCAAACGGAATGCTCCGTGCATTCGGCGAGCGAGTTGCGAGAAATATGCCAATTCAGGGCACCGCGGCGGATATTATTAAAATCGCAATGGTGCGTGTTTATAACCGACTCAAAGCCGAAAAAATGGAAGCAAAGCTCATTCTGCAGGTGCATGATGAACTAATTGTTGAAGCGCCTGAAAGTGAAATTGATAAAGCAGCCAAGATTTTAAGTGAAGAAATGGAAAACGCTTGTAAGATGAAAGTCAGACTTCGAGCCGATGTAAATGTTGGTCGCACATGGTATGATGCTAAAGGCTAAATTTGTAGGGGACGACGACTCGGCGTCCCGTAATAATTAGGAAATCTATGAAAAAAATAATGTTTATTTGCAGCGGCAACACTTGTCGCAGTCCCTTGGCGGAGGGATTATTCAAAAAATATCTTGAAGAAAACAATATTACTGATATTGAGGTGGGCAGTGCGGGCTTAAGTGTATTCCCCGGTGATGAGGTCAGCATAAACTCTGCCCTTGTTGCAATGAACAGGGGAGTTAACATCTCACTTCACCGCGCAAGGAGAGTAAATTTAGAGCATTTTGCAGAAACCGATTTGTTCGTCTGTATGACACCCGCTCACGCTAACGCACTTTTAAGATATTGCCACAAATCACAGCTTATGGAACTTAATATTCCTGACCCATACTGTCAGCCAATTGAAGCATATGAGAAATGTGCCGACAGTATTGAAAAAGAATTTCCGCGAATTCTTGAAAGAGTTAATGAAATACCCGAAATCTCACCGATGAGGGAAACGGATATTCCTGAAATTGCCGAGCTTGAAAAAATGTGTTTTTCAGAGCCTTGGAGTGAGAATTCTTTAAGAGAAGAGCTGACAAACGATACTGCGAGATTTTATGTCTTGCGTGACAATGAAAAGCTTCTCGGTTACATAGGTGCAAACAATGTGATGGGTGAGGTTTATATCACCAATGTGGCGGTGAATGAAAGCTGCCGCGGCAAAGGCCATGGCAAAAGATTAGTAAACCACCTTGTAAAACAGGCAGAAGCCGAAAATGCGCTTTTTGTAACTCTTGAGGTTCGCAAATCCAACGAAAACGCAATTGCACTTTACAAAAAATGCGGATTTCAACGAGTCGGTGAAAGAAAGAATTTCTATTCAAAACCAATCGAAAACGCACTTATATATACACTTTACTTAAAGGAAATATAACTATGAAAATTTTAGCAATTGAAAGCTCCTGTGACGAAACTGCCGCCGCCGTTGTTGAAGACGGCAGGTGCGTTTTGTCAAATGTGGTGTCAACTCAAATTGAAAAGCATAAGATATTCGGAGGGGTAGTGCCCGAAATCGCCTCGCGACTTCACACCGAAAATATCTCTTGGGTGGTCGAAAAAGCATTGAGTGATGCAAACTGCACCCTCGAAGATGTTGACGCAATCGCCGTAACCTATGCCCCGGGGCTCATCGGCGCCTTGCTTGTGGGTGTTAACTATGCAAAAGGTCTTGCGTTGGCAAGCGGTAAACCTCTTGTGCCCGTTCATCATTTGCGTTCACATATCGCGGCGAATTACATAACTCATAAAGAGCTTAAACCACCCTTTATGTGCCTTGTGGTGTCGGGCGGAAATACTTTGCTTTGTAAGGTGAATGATTACACCGATTTTGAAGTCGTGGGCAGAACCCGCGACGACGCGGCAGGCGAGGCGATGGACAAAGCCGCACGCACTCTGGGACTTCCATATCCCGGCGGCGTAAATCTTGATAAAATCGCAAAAAATGGGGATAATACAAAATATAAATTCCCCAAACCCCGTGTTGACGGCAGCCCTCTCGATTTCAGCTTTTCGGGACTTAAAACATCTGTAATCAACCTTGTTCATAACGCCGAGCAAAAGGGTGAGGAATTAAATCCCGCAGATATTGGTGCATCCTTCATCAACGCAGTTGTAAATTCCCTTGCTGAAAATACCGAAAAGGCAATGGAGCAGTATAACGAAAAAACTCTTGTTCTTGCAGGCGGAGTTTCAGCGAATTCGGTGCTTCGTGCCCGCATGGAAAAGCTTGCAAAAGAAAAGGGCTGGGATTTATATTTACCCGATTTATCCCTCTGCGGAGATAACGGCGCAATGGTTGGCGCACAGGGCTATTTTGAATTTTTAAAGGGTACAATTGCCCAAATGGATTTGAACGGAAAAGCCACTGCTGATATTGCTCAAAATACCGACTTTTAAAGTTAGCTTATAATTGTATATATAATATACAGAAAACGGTAATAATTATTTGACAAAATGTTCACATTTTAACCATTGAAAAAATGCAGGATTTGGGGTATAATTATTCATACCAAAGTATATTGGAAAATTTGGTAATTTTTTTAACAGTCTTGAAAGACTGAATGAAATCTAAATAAAGGAGTAAGTAATTATGGCACTCACAACAAACAAAAGTGTACTTGCTTGGATTGACGAGAAAGCAGAACTCGTTAAGCCCGACCAGATTGTCTGGATTGACGGCAGTGAAGAGCAGCTCGAAGCACTTCGCGCAGAGGCTTGCGCATCAGGTGAAATTGTAAAGCTCAATGAGGAGCTTCTTCCCGGTTGCTACTATCACAGAACAAAGCCCAACGATGTTGCTCGTGTTGAAGACAGAACTCTTATCTGCTCAAAGAACGAAGAGGATGCAGGTCCTACAAATCATTGGATGGACCCCGAAAAAGCATACGAAATGCTTTATGATATTGCACGCGACAGCTACAAGGGCAGAACAATGTATGTAATCCCTTATTCAATGGGTCCCGTTGGCTCACCTCTTGCAAAAATCGGTGTTGAGCTTACAGACTCAATCTATGTTGTACTCAACATGGCTATCATGACTCGCGTTGGTGCAAAGGTTATGGAAGCTCTCGGCGACAGTAACGACTGGGTTCGCGGTCTTCACTGCAAATGCGATGTTGACCCCGAAAAGAGATGGATTTGCCAGTTCCCCGAGGATAATACAATCATTTCAGTAAATTCAGCTTACGGCGGAAATGTGCTTCTCGGTAAAAAGTGCTTCGCTCTTCGTATCGCTTCTTATCAGGGTAAAAACGAAGGCTGGCAGGCAGAGCATATGCTCATTCTCGGTATCGAAAATCCCAAGGGCGAGGTTAAGTACATCTGTGCTGCATTCCCCTCAGCTTGCGGTAAGACAAACCTTGCAATGCTTATTCCTCCCGAGGGATATCTTGCAAAGGGCTATAAGGTATGGTGTGTAGGCGACGATATTTCTTGGATTCGTAAGGGTGAAGACGGCAGACTTTATGCTATTAACCCCGAAAACGGTTTCTTCGGTGTTGCTCCCGGCACAAATGTTAAGTCAAACCCCAACGCTCTTGCATCAACAAAGAAGGGCACAATCTTCACAAACGTTGCTCTTAATCTTGATAACAACACAGTTTGGTGGGAAGGTCTTGACAAGAATCCTCCCGTTAATGCAGAAGAATGGACAGGAATTAAGACAAATGGCGTAGAGTGGAAGGCAGAGGGCAAGAACCTTGCTCATCCCAACAGCCGTTTCACAGCTCCCGCAGTTAACTGCCCCTGCATCAGTTCAGAATTTGAAAATCCCGCAGGTGTTCCCATTTCAGCATTCGTATTCGGCGGCCGTCGTGCAAAGCTTGCTCCCCTTGTTTATCAGTCACGCGATTGGAACCACGGTGTATTCGTAGGTTCAATCATGGCTTCTGAAACAACAGCTGCAGCAGCAGGTGCAGTTGGTGTTGTTCGCCGTGACCCAATGGCAATGCTCCCATTCTGCGGTTACAATATGGGTGACTACTGGCAGCACTGGATTAACATTGGTAAGACTCTTGACGCTGACAAGGCTCCCAAGATTTTCAATGTTAACTGGTTCAGAAAAGACGACGAAGGCAACTTTATGTGGCCGGGCTTTGGTGACAACCTTCGTGTTCTTGAATGGATTATCAAGCGTTGCGACGGCGAGGTTGACGCTCAGGAAACAGCAATCGGTTATCTTCCATATGCAAAAGACATCAATATCGAAGGTCTTGAGGGTGAGGTTTCAGTTGAATCACTTGAGAGCATTCTCGATGTTGATAAAGAGCTTTGGGCAAACGAAGCAGAGGGTATCGCAGAGTTCTATGCGAAGTTCGGCGACAGACTTCCCGAAACACTTGCAAACGAGCTTGAAACTCTCAAAGCAAACCTTAAATAATTACAAAAAACGAGGTCGAAAGACCTCGTTTTTTAAATGCTGAATACGGAGTGCTGAATGCTGAATTAAGGGCCGCGGGTGTCCGGTGGACACCTCTGCGAAGCAGAAGCGATGTCTGAGCCGGCAGGCGAGTATCTGCGACGCAATTTTTATATTGTTGCTAATTGCGATTGTTAGGGGGCGTGCTCCCAATGTTGTTATATATGCTTTTAATCAAGAGGTAGAAACTGTGTAGGGGCAGTTCATGAACTGCCCGTCAAGGCTTGATATATGACTATTTCGGGCGATTCGTGAATCGCCCCTACAAAGTATTTGCGATTATAATACCTTGTCAAATGGTTATAATTATGATAGAATAAACCAAACGAGGTGATTTTATGGCTTTAAAATTCAATAACGGTAAATTCCGCATAATGCAGATTGCCGATGTTCAGGATACAAATAAAATCTCTGACGCAACTGTGCGTTTCATCCGTGAGGCATTAAAGGTTGCTAAACCCGACCTTGTTGTGTTCACAGGCGACCAGATTAAAGGCTACGGCTTTAATCTTTATGGCGGTAACGCAAAAGATAAGGTTATGACCTGTATCAATTCGTTTTTAGCCCCCCTTGCCGAAACGGGCATTCCTTTTACATTTGTTTTCGGTAATCACGATGACCAGGCGTTCTCAATATCTAAAAAAGAGCAGCTTGAGATTTATAAATCCCATTCAAACTGTGTAGCATATAACGCTGATGATGAAATTGAGGGCTATTGCAATCATAACCTTGAAATCAAGGGCGCAGACGGCAAAACAAAGCTCAATGTTTATCTTGTTGACAGCCTGACCGCCACACTTGACGGCACCTGTGACCATGTTCACGAAAATCAGCTTGAATGGTACAAAAACACAAGGGATAAGCTTAAAGAAGAAAACGGAGATTATGTTCCGTCAATCGTATTTCAGCATATCCCCGTGCCCGAAATCTATGAATTGCTTACGGAGGTTCCCAAGGGTACCGAGGGGGCAGCACAGGGCTTCCGTCAGTATGCAGGCAAATACTACGCAATGAACCCCGAAAGAGTAGTGATTGACGACCGTTCTTTCTGTGGTGAAACCCCCAGTATTCCCGAAGAAAACGGCGGTCAGTTTGATGTAATGAACGAAAAGGGCGATGTTTTCGCTATGTTCTTCGGTCACGACCATAATAATTCTTTTGTGGGCGAGTATAACGGAATGAAAATGGGCTACACCCAAGGTTGCGGATTTAATGTTTACGGCCCCGGCAGGAAAAGGGGAGTGCGTCTTTTCGATTTTGATGAGAGCGACCCCGCCAATTTTGAAACTACAACCCTTACAGTTGAGGATTTAGAGGATTTCGACATCGGCAATAAATTAAAGCACGGCTTTTATACCTATGCACCCACAAGTGTTGATGCGGTAAAGGATATC
>CAZTLU010000067.1:0-8048 GCA_964614605.1 uncultured Eubacteriales bacterium | reverse complement strand
AACCGATAGGATTTACCTATCGGTTAATTTTTTTATCTTATTTCACAAACTCAAAACTGTCAATAGCCTTTTCAATTTCGTGAGTTGCAACCTCAAAAAGTCGCTTACCGAGGTTCTTGTAATATTTATCCTTATCCATTCCGCAAAGCATTGCAAAAGATACACCGATATTTGCAGAAATATCTACGCCCTTTCTTACGGCAAGGTAATAAAAGCTGTATTCTGCCGCGTCGTCGAGTCTGTCATAAAACTCAAATGCTTTTTTTCTTACCGTGTCATATAAAGCGTTTACCGCCGTGTTAGACAAAAGGGGATTTGGGAGCAGATGATTTATACAGTATTCAGCGGTGAAGATAAGAAGCACCTTCATCTGATACATTGTGTTCTCGTCGCGTTGAATTTCGCCAATCTCGTTTTCAAGGTCAGAGAGCAAGTGAGGCTCGTCAACAAAACGCTCTGCAAGGGTTTTTCCTAAATCCTTTGCCTTTTGTGCGTTGCCGTTGCTTCTGTTTTTAGTCATCTGTGAAATTATTGAAACCTCGTCAAAGGATTCTGAATTTTTGGTGTCGTTAAAGATTTTTACATCGCTGTCGTCAAAAAGCATATAAAAAACCTCCTTATTCAGCAGCCTGCTGTGCTAATTTTTTCTGCAATCTCTTCTGCTTTGATTTATAGCTTAAAAGATTGTGAAGCTCATCATCGGGAGTAGTATAATCTCCCAACGATACATTATATTCATTATAAAGACCGTGGAAATCACTTCCGCCGGTAACAAGAATTTTATTTTTTGATGCAAATTTGCGAAGTGTTGCTTGCTCTTCTTCAGTAGCACTGGGGTGATAAACCTCAATGCCGTCAATGCCGTATTCAATGTATTCTGTAAGATTTTCAACGCAATTACTTAAAATGGGGTGCGCAAGAACTGCAATACCGCCTGCGGTGTGAATAGCATCAATAACATCTTTAATGTTTTCATATTTAGGGGTTACAAGAATACAGTCTTCGCCGTCTTTTGTAAAATGCTTTTTGAAAAGGTCACCGTTGAAGGAATTTGTGTAACCGCATTCAATGAGAGCCTGCATCATGTGCTTTTTGTAAAGGTTAGTTGAGCCTGTGGCACATTTCATAATGAATTCTGTAGTAATTGGGTAACGCTTTGCAACCTGAAGCATCATAAAATGAGCTCCCTTTTTGCGTGCCAAAGAATTTCTTTTGCAAAGACCTTCAAGCATATTGGGGCTGTCGGGTAAATAGCAAAGAATATGAACATTTTTGTTATTCTTCTCGTCAGTTGCAGAAAGTTCAACACCGGGAATTACCTGAACTCCGTGGCGTGTGCCGATAATCTTTCCGCGAACAGTACCTGCAAGGCAATCGTGGTCAGTAATTGCAATTGTTTCAAGACCCTTTTTCTTTGCAAAAATGATAAGGTCTTCAATGCCCAAACTGCCGTCAGATAATCTTGTGTGACAATGTAAATCTCCGCTCAAAATAAATACCTCCAAATAGGTGCAAAAATGCGTATAGCCCCTCAATATATGACCTTATTATACTATATTTTAGTAGAAAAATCAAGAAAAATAGAAAATTTTAGTCTAAAAATATCATTTGCCTAAAAAAATTGTGCTAATAGTAGAATTTGCAATTTAAATTTCTACTATTAGCACAAAATAATTTTTTAGCCTTTTAAATATTTCTTGTATTTTATCTCATTTACAATGTAGCCGATAAGAAGTACGGGAACACCGATGCAGATAATCGGAATAAGTAAAGCAAGAATAAGAAGGATTGCGATAATTACAATCGGCAAGCCCTTTTTGCTGTCTTTAACTGTGTCGGGCTTTGCGGGGGGCTCGGGTTGAGGACCAACCTCGTCACCCTCGTAAACAGGCATAATGGGCATTATCGCGTCATAAGAGGGGATTCCGCTGTTATAAAGCAAGGGCTCAATAATACCGCGAACTGTGTCAGAAACCTTGATAAGCTTCTTAAGCGGAATATGTAATACCTTAATAATTGAATCGATAATGTTTATAAGACCGATTGCAATTTTGTATTCGTTATCCTCGGGTGTGTAAAGACTTTTGCCACCGTAAAGATTGAGCACAAGGTCAACAATAAAGTCAACAACGCCCTTATCCTTAATGTCGGCATAATCCTCTTTCTTAAGTCCTGTTTCGGCACGGGTCCAATTACCGACTGTACCGATTTTAAGCTTGTTGAGAGCCTTGAAAATTGGCTTGATTAACCAACCGATTTTGTAAGAAACCTTTTTCTTTATACTGATTGCAGTTGCCATATCAGCGAATTTGTCAATATCCTCGCCCGCGGCTTTGATAACATCTCTAATCATACCAATTAAATGGTCTGCGAGATAGGTCTGCAAGTCCTTGCCTTTAGTATCAATATTTGCGGGCTCGGTGATAAAATCAGTCGTGGTTGAAACAATCTTGCTTTCTGCATCAAAAACAACTGTTCTGATTGTGGCGGGGTAGCCAACGGTTGAAGCGGTGGCAATGTCATAGAAGTAATTACCCTTGGGGCTTACATGCTTGTCGATATCGTGAACATGAGTATGGCCTGTGAGCATAAACTGAACACCCATATCTGCAAGCTGTTCACGGCGGATTTCATAGTCACCCATCATATCGCCCTTGCCGATAATCTCATACATTGGTGATGGTGCAATGAGTGGATGGTGAGTCATTGCAACGATGAATTGATTGTTGGCTTTTGCGTCTTCAACCTGTGCCTTAATCCATTCAAAGCATTCATCGGAAAAACCGCTTTTGCCGTTTCTGTTTGTGTCATCATTAAGAGCAAAAAGTCTGTAACCGTCTGCCAACTGAATGATGTATGACATGCTTTCTTCGTGGACTGCAATTGCTTCGTCGGGACCGAATTCCTTATACATATCGTAAAGCTCTTCACGCTTTGCGGCGGGGGTGGGAATTCTCTCGTCACCTTCATATCTGTGGGTCATACCGTCCCATTTGTAGTCGTGCGTAGCGGTGAGCACATAAACTCTCTTGCCCTTTGATTTAAGGTCGCGAAGCATTTCAATAAATTCTTTGTGAGAATCATAGTCGCCGTTGCTTGTGGTGTCACCGGAAAGAAGAACAATGTCGGTTCTTGTGTCGTTTGCAATCTGTGTGAATGCAGCTTCAAGCAATTCGCGTGATTCTGCAAGCAAAACGCCACTTTTTGCATCGGCAGTTTCATATGCTTCACCGGTGTAACCAAGCTTTTTAGAATAGTAATGTGTGTCGGTAATAACCGTCACGGTAAGTGGGTTAGACATGATGTTTCTCCTTATCTTACTTTATTATCAATTTCTTCTTTAAGCATGCTTGCGAACTCGTCAAAGGCAAATGAGCCAATGTCACCCTGACCGCGCTTGCTTACAGATACCGTGCTGTCTTCAACTTCTTTGTCACCTACGATAATCCAATAGGGAAGCTTCTGAAGTCTTGATTCACGGATTTTGTAACCTGTCTTTTCGCTTCTGTCGTCAACAGTAACGCGCATGCCCATTTTTTCAAGCTCTTTCTTGATTTCATAAGCCTTGTCGTGATGACGGTCGGCAATAGGAAGAATTCTTACCTGCTCGGGTGCAAGCCAAAGCGGGAATGCACCTGCATATTTCTCAATAAGAAGAGCAAGTGTACGCTCATAGCAACCGATTGAAGTTCTGTGAATAATGTATGGATTTTTCTTTGTGCCGTCTTTATCTGTGTATTCCATGCCGAACTTTTCAGCAAGAAGCTGGTCAACCTGAATTGTAATAAGTGTGTCTTCTTTACCGAATACATTCTTAATCTGAATATCAAGTTTAGGACCATAGAAAGCAGCTTCACCAATACCAACCTTGTATTCAATTCCAAGATTATCAAGGATTTTGCCCATAATTCCCTGTGCTTCATCCCATTGCTCAGGTGTACCGATATACTTTTCTGTATCTGCAGGGTCCCACTGTGAGAAACGATATGAAACATCTTCATAAAGACCAAGAGTTTTAAGCATATAAATAGCAAGCTCAAGACAACCCTTGAATTCCTCTTCTAACTGTTCGGGAGTGCACATTAAGTGACCCTCTGAAATTGTGAACTGACGAACACGAATAAGACCGTGCATTTCGCCCGATGCTTCGTTTCTGAACAATGTTGATGTTTCGTTGTATCTCAAAGGAAGGTCGCGATATGAACGGGGTCTGTTGAGATATGCTTGATACTGGAATGGGCAGGTCATAGGACGCATTGCGAAAACCTCTTCGCCCTCTTCCTCTTTTGTGGGGTCACCGAGCACGAACATACCGTCAAGATAGTGGTCCCAGTGACCTGAAACTTTATAAAGGTCACTCTTTGCCATAAATGGAGTTTTTGTAAGCAACCAACCACGCTTTTGCTCCTCGTCTTCAACCCAACGCTGAAGTGTCTGGATAATTCTTGCGCCCTTGGGGAGCATTATGGGAAGACCTTGACCGATTAACTCGCTTGTTGTGAATAATTCAAGCTCACGGCCAAGCTTGTTGTGGTCACGCTTTTTAGCCTCTTCAAGCTGTGCAAGGTGCTCATCAAGAGTTGACTGCTTGGGGAATGCAGTTGCATAAATTCTCTGGAGCATCTTGTTCTTTTCGTTACCTCTCCAGTAAGCACCTGTGCAAGATGTAAGCTTGAATGCTTTAACTGCACCTGTTGACATAAGGTGAGGGCCTGCGCAAAGCTCTGTGAATTCGCCCTGCTTGTAGAATGAAATGGGCTCGCCCTTGTCAGCGTGCTCATTGATAAGCTCAACCTTGTAGATTTCGCCTTTTTCTTCCATCATTGCAAGTGCTTCGGCAGGTGAGAGCTCAAACTTCTCAAGCGGTAAATCCTCTTTAACAATTTTCTTCATCTCTGCTTCGATTTTTGCAAGGATTTCGGGAGTAAATGAAACCTCTGAATCAAAATCATAGTAGAAACCATTATCAACTGCGGGACCGATTGCAAGCTTTACATCAGGGTAAAGTCTTTTAACTGCCTGTGCCATAATATGAGAAGCAGTGTGCCAGAAAGTCTTTTTGCCCTCAATTTCATCAAATGTAACGATTTCAAGTGTGCAGTCCTCATTAACTGCTGTTCTTAAATCACAATAAACTCCGTTGATTTTACCGCCGCAAGCAGATTTATATAAACCCATACCAATGGATTTAGCAATCTCTGCAACAGTAGTGCCGTTATCATATTCCTTGATAACATCGCCTTTAAGTGTTACCTTAACCATAATCTATAACTCCTTTTTCGTAGGGGTCGGCGTCCTCGACGACCCGCATATAAATTGCGTAAAAATAAAAAGCACTTCATCCTATATAAAACAGGATGAAATGCTATAAATACAACATTCCACGGTTCCACCCGCATTGCAGAATAATATAATTCTGCCACTCAAACGACTTTAACGCAGTCATACGGTACGGCTTAATCAAAAATGTTTTCACCGACACTCGAAAGTGGTCTCAGAGCACCAAACTGATTTCTCGCACCAACCGAAATCTCTCTGCAAGTTTTAACTTGCCCCTCATTCTTTCTCAACGCTTTATAATATTGTATATATTTTATACTTATTTTAATTTATTGTCAACACCCAATTTGTAGGGGCGTCAATCACAATGCCCCGAGGTTATTAAATACGCAAATTTGAATTTATAAGGATGATTTCATCTTATTAAAATCGACTATCAAACATTGTAGGGTCGCTTCACGAAGCGACCGTTCCAAAATTTTATTGATAATCTGATTCGGGCGATTCGTGAATCGCTCTTACAGTCTACCAATTTGGTAAGATATAAAATTGCGTCGCAGACCCTCAATTTTGCACTTTGCGCTTTGCGTTTTACATTCACAAATTATTTACAATTATTTTCTTGACATTTTTCGGATAACAATGTATATTATTTAATAGAGTTAGCACTCTAATTGTGAGAGTGCTAAACCGTACAAAAAAGGGGTGAGGGGAATGCAACTCAGCGAGAGAAAAGAAAAAATCCTTGCGGCAATAGTTGAACGCTACATTGCAACGGGCGAGCCTGTGGGCTCAAAAACCTTGCTTGAGTTTTCACGCATGCCTGTTTCCTCTGCAACAATCCGTAACGAAATGGCAGAGCTCAGCCGTTTAGGCTTCCTTGACCAGCCCCACACATCAGCGGGCAGAATTCCATCACAAATGGGTTACCGATATTATGTTGACAAGCTGATGAACCGTTACGAATTGCCCCTAAACGAAAAAAGACTTATTGAAGCAAGACTTTCCGATGCAGGCGGCGAGCCACAACAGATTTTAGAGCAGGCGGGTCAGGTTCTTGCCGAGCTTACAAACTGCGCAGTAGTTTCCACAACACCGAGTGATACCAACGCGGTAATCCGCAGAGTAGAATTAGTTCCCCTCGGCACTCACACTGCAATGATGGTAATGCTATCATCATCGGGCATCCTCAAAAGCCGAGTTTGCCGCACTGACACCGCATTAAGCCTTGAGCTGATTGAAACCTTTTATAATATAGTTTCACAGCACTTTATCGGCAAATCTGCAAGTGAAGTAAGCATTGCACTCATTCAAACTTTGGCATTGTCCCTTGGCAGTAAGTCGTTGGCAATTTCACCCTTGCTTGTAACACTTTCCGATTTGGCACAGATGACCGAGCAAACCCAATTGTTACTTGAAGGTCAGTCGAATTTGCTGAATTATACAGATTATCCCAATGCATATGAATTGATGGAGTTTTTAAGACGGGGCGAGCCTCTCACAAATCTCTTTTTAAATCATAAATCGGCAGGGGATGCTAATGTGCTAATCGGTAAAGAAAATCTTTATCGTGAATTGCAGGATTCCAGCGTGATTTTCTCACATTATTCCGTAAGCGGTAAAGATAGCGGCACATTAGGTCTTATCGGACCCACAAGAATTGATTATGCAAGGCTCATTCCGAGCTTAAAATACTTAACAGAAATCGTCGGCAGCATAATGTCCGACACATTGGAGGATTGACATGGCAGAAAAAGAAAATCTTCAGCCCGAAGAAACTGTTGAAGAGGTTGTTGAAGAAACAACCGAGCCTACTGCAGAAGAAAAGCTCACAGAAGAGCTTGCCGCAGAGCACGACAGACTTCTTCGCGTAATGGCAGAGTATGATAATTTCCGTAAGCGCTCACAAAAAGAAAAAGAGCAGGCTTATGGTGACACAAAGGCAAGCACAATCGGCGAATTTTTACCCGTGTATGACAATTTTATGCGAGCAATGAGTGCCGAGGCTACTGACCTTGACTCATTCAAAAAAGGAATTGAAATGATTTTCAATCAGTACGGCGAAACTCTTAAAAAGCTTGGAGTTGAAGCCTTCGGCGAAAAGGGCGATGAATTCGACCCAAATATTCACAACGCAGTAATGCACGGTGAAGACGAGAATTTACCCGAAAACAGTATTTCAGATGTATTCTCAACAGGATACAAAATGGGCGACAGAGTAATCCGCCCCGCAATAGTTAAGGTAGTAAACTGAGAAATCAGTCAATAATATTAGTATATATACCTATTAGGAGGAATAAATTATGGCAAAGGTAATCGGTATCGACTTAGGTACAACAAACTCATGTGTAGCAGTAATCGAGGGTGGCGAGCCCGTAGTTATCGCTAACGCAGAGGGTGCAAGAACAACTCCGTCAGTTGTAGCATTCTCAAAAACAGGTGAAAGAATGGTTGGTCAGGTAGCAAAAAGACAGGCTATCACAAACCCCGACAAAACAGTAGCATCAATCAAAAGACATATGGGCAGCAATTATAAAGTGAATATCGACGGTAAGGATTTCACTCCCCAAGAGATTTCAGCAATGATTCTTCAGAAACTCAAGTCAGACGCAGAAGCTTATATCGGTGCTCCCGTAACAGAAGCAGTTATCACTGTTCCCGCATATTTCACAGATGCACAGCGTCAGGCAACTAAAGACGCAGGTAAAATTGCAGGTCTTGAAGTTAAGAGAATTATCAACGAGCCCACAGCTGCAGCACTTGCATAC
>CAZTLU010000066.1:0-8119 GCA_964614605.1 uncultured Eubacteriales bacterium | reverse complement strand
GTCATTATTATTTGACTTTTTCGGTCATTCTCGCCTTAAAGAATTCAGCGATTTCGGTATTTGCTTGGTCGCCGTAGTGGGTAAAGGGGTCAACCACATTGAAAACATGAGTAAGATATGAGCCGTTTTGCTTTTCTTTGAAATCATGGAAGAAATGCTCGATATTATACTTTTCAAGCAAGCCTTTGAGCTTATAGCACTGCTTTTTGAGGAAGTCATTTGTTGCGGTGTTCACATAAAATGGTGGAAAATCCTTTGAAATAATCTGTGAAACATCAAGATATTTACGATAAGGGCTCTTTTTATAGTTGTCACCCAGCAAAACGGGAACATTGATATTCATAACAATGTTGGGGCTTAACAAATCTACTGCGGGGCAGATTGCTGCAACAGCCTTGAAATTAAGTCCGCAGTATTCAACGCCGAAATCCTTTTGCAAATCTTCATTAAGATTAACTGCAGTTGTTACACAGGCAAAATGACCGCCTGCCGAGTCGCCTGCAAGGAATACATTGTCCAAATCGGCAGGGTAATTTTCAAGATTTTCGCCCAACCATTTAAGTGCGGCGAAAATATCTCTAATCTGGTCATCAAAGAGCACATCACCTGCAAGGCGATAGTTGATTGATGCCACTAAAAATCCCTTTTCGGCAAGCTTTAAACAGAAATTCTTGTTGATTTCTTTATAGCCGTACATCCAGCCTCCGCCGTGAATATCAATAATTACGGGGAGTTTTCCCGTTGTACCTACGGGATAATAAATATCGAGTAAATGTCCCTTTTCGCCGTCGTCAATGTAGGGAATATCGAGAATTTTCTCAAATCCCTCGGGCTCGGTCTGTGACGCAATTCTTATTGCATCGTTTTTAGCAGTATTCGCCCAGTTTTTATCAAGAATAGGTTTTAAGATGTACATATTCATTCCCCTCACATATTCAGGTCATTCTGAGCGAAGCGAAGAATCTCTGTTATTTTTTGAGATTCTTCGTCGTTTCACTCCTCAGAATGACACTTTTTTATTTACGGATGGGGCTCGCCCTTGCGGTAAGCCTCCATAATATCGCGGAAAACCTCGCCATTTGACGGTGGTGTCCATGTAATCGCATCTGCACCTGCTTTGATTGTAGCTTTAATGCTTTCTTCGGTTGGTCCGCCCGTTGCCATTATTGGCACATCGGGAAAATTTTCACGAATTTTTGCCACAAGTTCGGGAGTTTTTGCAGCCGCTGAAACATTAAGGATTTGCGCACCTGCATCAAGTCGCGCCTGAATGTCGTCTTCTTTAACAACAGTTATAATAATCGGCAAATCCACAATATTTGCCACCTGACTTATTGTGTCATTTGATGTTGGTGCATTCAGCACAACGCCCGTTGCGCCCTGATACTCTGCATGGCGGGCAAGGTTTATAACTCTTTCACCTTTAGTAAGACCGCCACCAACGCCCACAAATACGGGACAATCTGCCGCCATCATAACCGCTTGCGTTATAACAGGCTGGGGCGTAAAGGGATAAACTGCAATTACCGCGTCTGCATTACAGTTACGGATAATACTCACATCCGTTGAAAATGCGATTGATTTTATTCTTCTGCCAAAGATTTTAAGCCCTCTGCACTCATAAATTGCATCGGGAACATCAATACGGAAATCTCTTAAATAACCTTTGATTTCGTTCATAAAAACTTCCCTTTAATAATTTTCTTTTGTCATTCTGAGCAAAGCGAAGAATCTTTACCATTTTTTAGATTCTTCGTCGTTGCACTCCTCAGAATGACACTTCTGGTGAATTTATTATATCAACCAAATTTTACTAAATTGTGTTGGCGGTGTTAGAAACTTGTAAACTGTAGATTTTTTTCATAACCTGCTTGCCGATTTGACGGTGCTCTTCCTTTGCGAAGCTACAATCGGAGAGCATGATTTCTTGCGCTAATTCTTGAGTTTGCATAAGAATTTTTGTGTCGGTGAGAATATCAGCGATGCGTAATTTGGGTAATCCGTGCTGACGGGTACCGAAAAAGTCGCCGGGGCCGCGAAGCTTTAAATCCTCGTCGGCAATTTTAAAGCCGTCGGTGGTTTCACACATAATATTCATTCGCGCCGTTGCCTCGTCACCTGTGGCATCAGTCACAAGAATGCAATGAGATTTCGCCTTGCCGCGACCAACACGGCCTCTCAACTGATGAAGCTGTGAAAGTCCGAAACGCTCGGCGTTTTCAATGACCATAATTACTGCATTGGGCACATCAACGCCAACCTCAATAACAACGGTTGAAATAAGAAGTTGTGTTTCGCCATTCTTGAATTTGAGCATTACCTCGTCTTTTTTCTTGGGCGACATTTTTCCGTGAAGTAAATCAAGACGGTAATTGGGAAACAATGGTTGTGCCTTTTTAAAGTATTCCTCCGCCGACATTACGCCCTGCACCAATTCGCTCTCTTCAACAAGGGGGCAGACAATATATGCCTGATATCCCATATCCAAATGCTTACGGATAAACTCAAACATTGAGCCACGCTTACCCGATTTGACTGCATAAGTTTCAATTTTTTGTCTGCCGGGGGGCAATTCATCGAGAATTGAAACATTCAAATCTCCGAAGAATATAAGTGCAAGTGTTCGGGGGATTGGTGTTGCCGACATAACATAAATATGGGGATTATCACCCTTTGAGCAAAGACCTGTTCTTTGTTTAACACCAAAGCGGTGTTGCTCGTCGGTGATTACAAGACCAAGATTTGAGAATTCCACATCGTCTTGTATAAGTGCGTGTGTGCCGATAATTAAATCTATTTCGCCGTTTTTAAGTCTGTCTTTAATTTCTTTTTTCTCTTTTGCCTTTGTACTGCCCGTCAGCAATTCACAATGAATTCCGCTATTCTGGAAAAGTCGCGTAAAGGTTTCAAAATGCTGAACCGCCAATACCTCGGTAGGTGCCATAAGGGCAGATTGCATTCCGTTTTTCGCCGCCGTATAGACAATTGATGCCGCCACGGCAGTTTTACCGCTGCCAACATCACCCTGCAAAAGACGGTTCATCTGCTTACCGCTTTGCATATCTGCAATGGCTTCTTTTACTGCTCTTTTCTGCGCATTTGTGGGCTCAAAGGGTAAAATCTCAAAAAATTCACTTGTATAATCTTTATTTATAATATTTTTTGTATCCGCCGCTGAATTATCCTCTTTTAGTGTAAGCAAGCTCAACTGCAGGATAAACAACTCATCAAAAATCAGACGGTCGCGGGCTTTTTGCAAATCTCCGTCAGTTTTCGGGAAATGAATATGGCGTATTGCCCTGTCAAGTGTAACAAGATTAAATCTTTCCAGAATGTAATCGGGCAAATATTCGGGAATTTCATCAATATTCCGGAGTGCGTTCTGCACCGCTGACTGAATTACCTTTGAGGTAATATTTTTATTCTGCGGATAAATCGGCTTAATCTCCACACTCTGCGCTGACTTTATAAACATTGGTGAAATCATTTCGCGGGCGGCAAATTTACCGAGAGTGATTTTTCCGTAGAAAAGGTATTCCTCGCCCGATTTCAACATTTTATCAATATACTTATTATTGAAAAATGTGACTGCGATAACATCCTCTCCATCGGTAACCGTACCTTTTGCAATGAGCATACCACCACGCACACGCTGATTTTTCGGCGGGAACATTACAGTTGCCTTAACGCACACATTTTCACCGATTACGCATTGAGAAATCGGCGTGATATTGCCCCAATCCTCATAAGCGCGGGGATAAAAACGCAAAAGCTCCCCGACGGTTGACACACCAAGAGAGCGAAACGCCGCAGCACGAGCTTCGCCCACACCCTTGATGTATTTAATATCGTCGGAGAACTTCATAGATTTCACCTTTTATATGCCGTTGTAAAGCGAATACGGCATTTGTGTAAAATAAAGTTTTATATCGTCAGAGCTGATTACATAACCCGTTCTGAATACCACCGGAACAAACGGATATTCCTCTGCGAAAATTTTGTAATATTCTTCTGCGGTAATTTTGCCCGCACGGTAATTGAAATACTCTGTTGCCGCACGGTCGGTCTTGTTAATTCCCGCACTCAAAGTGCCATCTTCAAGGAAAAACTGACTCAAATCCATTGAGCCGTCAAGCTTTACCTCGCCTAAATACATATCGTAATTACCCGAAGTGATTCTCTGCTTATAATCGGCAAAAGAGAGTGCCTGCACATTGATTAAAAATCCGCATTCTGCCAAGCTGTCAGCAATATTATAAGCCGCGGCTACACGATATTTGTTATCCTTATTCACAATCAATGTGAATGAGAGCAGATAAGCACCGTTAGTCTTTGCTTCACCCGAATAACGCGTATAACCGCAACGGTCGATAATGTTATCAGCAAGAGTTTTATCACCATTGGTGGCAATCTGTGTGATTTCATTATAAGTTGTACTTTCGGGATTTACAGGCAGTTTTGATGCCACCGCGTGACCCTGATATGCCGAAAGCGCGATTTCTTCGCTATCAATTTTCGCCGCGATAGCACTGCGGATGTATTTAGTCAGTGCACCGCGTTCGCTGTTGAGCCCCAGATACACCATATTATTGAGTAATACCGATTGTGTGTTACCCGAAGCGCCCGTAAAGTTGCAATCGGACATATCACTGAAAAACACATCGGAAGTACCGATTTTCAATGCATCTTCAACGCTGTCACGGGTACTGACGGAGCAAAGATAAATCTGTTTTTCGCTATTTGCAAGGCTTATGAGATTTCCCTCAAGATAATAATAGTCACCACTGCCCGTGGGAACTGCCGTCTGCACATCTGCCGTGCCCGATTTCACAACGGGGAAGGTAAGCTTGCCCGCCACAAGACTGTCGGGATAATCAAGAGTAAATTTCACCGTATAATCATTTGATTTTGTCGCCGCTGAAACACCCTTTAAATCGTCAGACCAGCCGTAAGAAGCTTTGGCGAGATTAAAGGAATAAACCACATCATCAGCATTTATATTTGACGAGCCACGGCAAGAAATACCGCGATTGATTTTCACCGTTGCCACATTGCCGTTTACTGTAATACTATCGGCAATTACGCCGTTTGCGGTGTAATTGCTGTCAACTGAATACAAAGGCTCAAAAAGAAGCTTGCAAATATACAAATTCTCGTCGCTTTTTGCGAAGAATGGGTTAAGACCGTCACTTTCGTTGTAGGGGAGAGATATTTTTTCGTCACTTTTTGAAAAGGTTTCCTCTGTATTTGCATTATTTTCAGTTGTACTCTCGACGGGGATTGTTGTTGTCTCGGTGGGTGCTTCTTCTGTATTTTTGCAGGCAGAAAAGAGCATACAAATGCACAAAAGCAATGAAATTATTTTAATTGCAATTTTCATTTGCTCACCTCACCGTAATCGCCTCAACACCGACAGTTTTTCCGCTCTGGCGGTCAACGGTGAACACGCAACCCTGCATAAACGAGGCGGTGTCTGCCGTTTCAAACATTGTCGTAAAGCCTTTTCTGAATTTTTCGATTATAATTTCTTTTTTTACGCCGAGAACAGACTCCTCGGGGCCCGTCATACCCAAATCTGTGATATAACCTGTTCCGCCCGCCATAATTTGAGCGTCAGAGGTCTGAATATGGGTATGCGTGCCATATACCGCGCTGACTTTTCCGTCAAGAAAATAGCCGAGAGCCTTTTTTTCGGCAGTAGCTTCTGCGTGGAAATCCACAAAAATAATATTTGTCTCTTTTTTGAGCTCTGCAATGATTTTTTCGGCTGTTTCAAAGGGGTCAGCGTGACCCTCAAGCCACACTCTGCCCAACAGATTGATTACACCAACCCTGTAAGCACCCTTGTCAATAATTCCGTAGCCCTTGCCCCACACTCCGTCACCGTAATTAGCGGGACGGATTATATTTTCATTTTCGTCAAGGTAATCAAAAATCTCACGGCGTTTAAGCGAATGATTACCGCCCGTAATAAAATCTGCGCCACTTGTGAAAATATGATTGCAGGAATTGGGTAACATACCATTGCCAACCGCTGAGTTTTCGCCGTTGACAATGCACACATCAATTTTGTTTTCTCTTTTGAATTCAGAGAGCTTTTTGCGCAAGAATTCGCAACCGACCGAGCCGACCACATCACCAACGCAAAGCACTTTAATTTCGCGTGACATAAGCACACCGTTTCTATATATGGATTTAATTTATTTTGCCCCGAAGCCGTTGTGACATCGGGGCATTAGTTTTAATTATTTAGCGAAATCTATTACGCGGTTTTCACGAACAATGTTCACCTTAATCTGACCGGGATATTCAAGCTCATCCTCGATTTTCTTTGCAATGTCGCGGGCAACAATAACCATCTTTTCGTCTGAAATCTTTTCAGGATTAACCATAATTCTGATTTCACGGCCTGCCTGAATAGCAAAGGATTTCTCAACGCCCTCAAATCCGGTTGCGATTTCCTCAAGCTTTTCAAGACGCTTGATGTAATTCTGAACATTTTCGCGGCGAGCACCGGGACGAGCGGCAGAAATAGCGTCTGCTGCCTGAACAAGCACTGCAACGATTGTTTTTGCCTCGATTTCGCCGTGGTGAGCAGCAATCGCGTGGACAATATTTTCGTTCTCTTTGTATTTCTTGGCGGCTTCAACACCAAGTTCAATATGTGTACCCTCAAACTCACGGTCAAGAGCCTTACCGATATCGTGAAGAAGACCTGCGCGCTTTGCCTGTTTTACATCAACGCCAAGCTCCTGTGCCATAAGGCCTGCGATATAAGAAACCTCAAGTGAGTGGTTGAGAACATTCTGACCGAAGCTTGTACGGTATTTGAGCTTACCGAGAAGCTTAACAAGTTCGGGATGAACGCCGTTAACGCCTGCGTCAATAACCGCTCTTTCGCCTGTCTGCTTGATTGTATGCTCAACCTCTCGCTTTGACTTTTCAAACATTTCTTCAATGCGGGCGGGGTGAATTCTGCCGTCCTGAATAAGCTTTTCAAGGGTAAGGCGTGCAACCTCACGGCGAACAGGGTCAAAGCTTGAAACTGTGATTGCTTCGGGAGTATCGTCGATAATAAGGTCAACACCTGTGATTGTTTCAAGAGTACGGATATTACGACCCTCACGGCCGATAATTCTGCCCTTCATTTCGTCATTGGGCAGAGCCACAACAGAAACAGTAGCCTCTGCGGCGTGGTCTGCGGCACAACGCTGAATTGCACCTGTAATGATTTCACGGGCAAGATTGTCGCTCTCGTCACGGGTACGCTGTTCGTAGTCCATAATCTTGAGAGCTTTTTCGTGAGTAAGCTGTTCGTCAAGCTCTTGCATAAGAAGAACCTTTGCCTGCTCTTTACTGTAACCGCTGATTTTCTCAAGCATTTCAAGCTGACTGCGTTTAAGCATTTCAACCTCGTCGATTTTAGCATCAGCCGCCTTGATTTTTTCAGAAAGGATTTCTTCTTTCTTTTCAAGGTTTTCAGTTTTCTTATCAAGATTTTCTTCTTTTTGAATGAGTCTGCGCTCTTGCTTCTGCACCTCTGCACGTCTTTCGCGAAGCTCTTTATCAACTTCGTTTCTTAACTTGTGTATTTCGTCTTTAGCTTCAAGAATAGCTTCTCTTTTTTTACTTTCGGCAGTTTGCTGTGCCTGATTGACAATTCTTAATGCTTCTTCATTAGCGGAGCCGATTTTAGCCTCGGCAACTCTTTTACGGTGGAGTCCGCCGAGAACAAATCCGAGAACTCCGAATACAACAGCAGAGATAGCAGCAACAATATAACCGATAGTGGTCATTGTTGGTACCTCCTAAAAATAATATTTAATTTCAAAAAATATATCAAAAATATGTAATGAAATTAAGGTAATATAGCGTGAGTGCGTTTAAAAACACCATTCCCCCATACTATCTTTTATATTTTACACAAAAATAGACATTGTGTCAAGAGCGATTAGGGTAAAAGTGCAAAACGCAATTTTGAGTGCAGAATGCTGAGTGTAGAGTGCAGAATTTACAAAATATCCGCTTTCCTCCCTCTGACGAGGGAGCCATTTTGCACTTTTCACTTTGCATTTTGCATTAAAAAAGCAGACCGTGAGGTCTGCTTTGATTTGTGTAT
>CAZTLU010000065.1:0-8233 GCA_964614605.1 uncultured Eubacteriales bacterium | reverse complement strand
TGCACCCTCTTCAATATAATCACCGTAACGGCGAATAAAGCTACCAACTGCTTTGTGACGGCAGATAACCTCAAGACCGTGACCGAATACCTTGGCAGGAAGAACTTCCATTGTAGTATCCTGAAGATTTGCACTTACATAGTGAGTTTTAATGCCTGCTGCATTAACCTTTTCAAAGAAATAAATTGACATACGAAGATTAACATCACCAACACCGTCAATTGTAAGACCTACTGAATTTTCGCCGGGGTCGAACACACCGTCTTTACCTGTGCAATCGTCCTTGAATTTAAGAAGGCAGTTGCCGTTTTCTAGTTTAAATACATCCTTTGTTTTTCCTGTGTAAATCTTTTCCATGGTTCATTAACTCCTTTATGTAAAATAAAAATGTTAGTAAATTAAAGTTTTGACATTACTTCGTCATTCTTTTTAAGCACTGTTTCAGCGGCAGAAACACGCATAGCGTCAAGCTTATCTGCTAGTTCTTTTTCTTCAACAGCGATAATCTGTGCAGCTAATAAAGCAGCATTGGCACCGCCATTTACTGCAACCGTTGCAACAGGAATTCCCGAAGGCATCTGAACAGTTGAAAGAAGAGCATCCATACCATCAAGATACTGTGAAGCACAAGGAATGCCGATTACAGGCAGGGTTGTGTTTGCAGCAATTGCACCTGCAAGGTGTGCCGCCATACCTGCCGCGGCAATAATTGCACCGTATCCGTTTTTGCGAGCATTAAGAGAAAAATCTCTTGCCTGCTCAGGTGTGCGGTGTGCAGAGTAAATATTGACTGTATAAGGAATTCCCAAATCGTCAAGAACTGCAGTCGCTTTTCTGATTACAGGTAAATCGCTGTCGCTGCCCATAATAATTCCAACTTTTTTCATAAATACCTCCTGAAAATTACAAAAGGACAGTCCTATCTTGTAATAACCAAATAGAACTGCCCAGACGGTCGGCTTAAATATTTAACTGTGCTCCTCCGTGGTAGTCCACTAAAATCCGTCAGTCACACAGCCACTAAATATTGTGGTTATATTATATATTTTTTGTCATTTTATGTCAATTAAACAAACGATAAAAAAACAACTTAAACCTGCCGAAAATTCGACAGGTTTTGTTAAATTTTTTGTCTATTTTATTTAGCCTTACTTTCACAATAAAGGCAACGGTATACTCTGTTTTCTTTATCCTGCAAAGTAAAGATATGGGGTAACTCCTGCTCCACAGTTGTGATACAACGGGGATTTTTGCACTTGATTACATTTTCAATTCTATCGGGAATTTCAATGTTCTGTCTTTTAGCAAGCTTGCTGTCTTCAATAATGTTAACAGTAACACCCGGGTCAAGATAGCCGAGAGCATCAAGGTCAAGCTCAATAACCTGGTCAATCTTTATAATATCTTTTCTGCCCATTTTAACACTTTCTGCGTTTTTAATGAGCGCAACCTGACAGTTAAGCTTATCAAGACCCAAAAAGTTATAAAGAGTCATACCCTGACCTGCAGTAATGTGGTCAATTACGATTCCGTTTTTGATTTGTCCGATAATCATTTTATTTGACCTCCAATAACTTCATAATAAGTGCCATTCTAATGAATTTTCCGTTGTTAACTTGCTTAAAATAGCAAGCACGAGGGTCTTTGTCAACCGCAACAGAAATCTCATTAACTCTGGGCAGAGGATGCATAATAGTCAAATCCTCTTTAGCATTTTCAAGCTTTTGAGGTGTGAGAATATAACTGTCTTTAAGACGAATATAATCCTGCTCATTGAAGAATCTTTCACGCTGAACTCTTGTCATATAAAGAATATCCAAATCGGGCATAGCATCTTCAAGAGATGTAGTTTCAACATATTCAAGATTTTTTGCCTCAAGCACAGTCTGTTTGATGTATTCGGGAACTTTTAGCTCTTCAGGTGAGATAAGAACAAATTTAACATTTTCATAACGCGACATTGCACCAATAAGTGAATGAACTGTTCTGCCGAATTTAAGGTCACCGCAGAAGCCAATTGTTAAGTTATCAAATCTGCCCTTTTCGCGCTGAATTGTCAGCAAGTCAGTAAGAGTTTGTGTAGGGTGATTATGACCGCCGTCACCAGCATTGATAACAGGAATATCCGTATTCATTGCCGCAACCATAGGTGCACCCTCTTTGGGATGACGCATTGCAATAATATCGGCATAATAACCAACAGTTTTTATTGTATCTGCAACGCTCTCGCCTTTAGCAGATGATGAGCTTTGTGCCTCTGAAAAGCCAAGTACATTACCACCAAGATTGAACATTGCCGATTCAAAGCTTAAGCGTGTACGGGTTGAGGGTTCAAAGAAAAGTGTTGCAAGAATTTTACCCTTGCACTTTTCACTGTATTTTGCGGGATGCGCAATAATATCATTAGCTACAGTTATAAGCTCGTTAATCTCATTAACTGTAAGCTCTTGAATATCAATAAGACTTCTCATAGTTTTTCTTCCTTATTCTTTTGCACCGTTAACTTCGAGATATTTCTTGATTCTCTCAACATTTTCACGGTTCTTTTCATCTTCTTCAAGATATTCAATAATATCATATACATCAACTACTGAATATACGGGGAAGCCGAATTGTTCGCCAACCTCTGCCATTGCAGATTTTTCTGTCTGACCCTTTTCTTTGCGGTCGACCATAACAAATACAGCGGCAACCTTTGTATCCTCGAGACCTGAAAGGATTGACATACTCTCACGAATTGCAGTACCTGCAGTGATAACATCTTCAACAATTACGATTTCTTCGCCTGCCTGTGGCTTGTAGCCTACGAAAACGCCGCCTTCACCGTGGTCCTTTTCTTCTTTACGGTTAAAGAAGAAAGGTACATCAAGTCCGTTCTTTGAAAGAGCAACTGCAACAGAAACTGCAATCGGAATTCCCTTGTATGCGGGACCGTAAAGAACTGTCTTTTTGTTGCCTACCTTTTCAAAATATGCTTTAGCATAGAACTCGCCTAACTTGCAAATCTGGTCACCTGTTTTAATATCGCCTGCATTGATAAAATAAGGAATTTTTCTGCCGCTTTTGGCAGTAAAATCACCGAATTTAAGAACGCCAGCACCCTCTAAAAACTGTATAAATTCTCTTTTGTAAGCTTCCATTTTAATAATCTCCTTAATCTACAAATTCAGCAACGCATCTCTTATATGCGGCAACGGGGTCTGCGGCAGCAGTGATAGGTCTGCCAACAACAATATAGTCAGAACCTGCCTCTTTTGCCTTTTCGGGTGTCATAACACGCACCTGGTCACCGATATCACCGTCGGCAAAGCGGATACCGGGAGTAACAGTTACGAAATCCTTACCACATCTGTTGTGAACCTTATCAGCCTCAAGTGGCGAACAAACAACACCATCAAGGCCTGCAACCTTTGCATTGTGTGCATAGTGCATAACAACCTCATCGATAGGCTCCTTGATAAGTAAATCTCTTTCCATAACCTCTTGACTTGTTGATGTAAGCTGTGTAACTGCAATAAGGATAGGTCTTGTGCCGTCGGGGCGTGTAAGTCCCTCTAATGCCCCTTGCATCATTGGAATTGCTCCGCCTGCGTGCAGGTTTGTCATATCAACATCAAGATTAGAGAGAACTGCCATTGACTTTTTAACTGTGTTAGGAATATCGTGAAGCTTTAAGTCAAGAAAAATTTTGTGTCCTCTTGCCTTAATTTCCTTTACGATTGACGGACCTTCAGCATAATAAAGCTCCATACCGATTTTTACAAAGGGTTTTACATCTGTGAACTTGTCAAGAAAAGCCATAACATCTGCCTTGCTCGAAAAATCACATGCTATAATTACGTCTTTACCCATTAGTGTGCGCCTCCTATAATTTCATTTATATCTTTAACATTAAGTTTTGCTAATTCATTGGGCAAATCTTCAATGATTGTTTTACAAGCATAAGGGTCAACAAGGTTTGCCGCACCAACCTGAACAGCAGTTGCACCCGCCATCATCAATTCAATAACATCTTTTGCGCTTGAAACTCCGCCCATACCGATAATCGGAATTTTAACCGCATCATACACCTGATAAACCATTCTGACTGCCACGGGGAAGATTGCCGAGCCTGAAAAACCACCCATTTTGTTTGCAATTACGGGTTGTCTGCGCTTAATATCAATTCTCATACCCAGTAAGGTATTGATTAAACTAATACCATCTGCGCCTGCTGCTTCTGCAGCTTTTGCAATTGAAACAATATCAGTAACATTTGGTGAAAGCTTAATAATAATCGGTTTTGTTGTAACCGCCTTAACCGCTTTAACAACCTTTTCAACCGCGGCAGGCTCTGTTCCAAAGCTCATACCTCCGTTGTGAACATTAGGACAGGAAACATTAACCTCAATCCAGCCGACCTGCTCACAAGCATTGATTTTTTCGCATGTATAAGCATACTCTTCAACTGAAAAACCGCTTACATTTGCCATAACCGGCTTATTAAATACCTTTGCGAGCTTTGGTAATTCTTCACTGATTACCTTTTCAACACCCGGGTTTTGAAGTCCCACAGAGTTAATCATACCAGCGTTACATTCTGCAATTCGAGGTGTCGGATTACCGAAACGAGCCTCTTTGGTGGTACCCTTAAATGAGAATGTACCGAGAATGTTGATATCGTAAAGGTCAGCGAATTCATAACCAAAACCGTATGTTCCGCTTGCGGGAATTATGGGGTTATCTATTTCAATTCCGAGAAGATTTACTTTTGTATTTACCATATTATCTCCTCCCTTACGAGTACAGGACCATCTTTACATATTCTCTTGTTGCCATATTTTGTCTTGCATGAGCAACCCATACAAGCACCAAATCCGCAACCCATTCGCTCTTCAAAGCTATACTGACCGCTTGTTGTTGCAGTATTTTCAATCGCCTTGAACATTGGCATCGGTCCGCAAGTATAGAAATATGAATATTCGGTATCTTTAAGAGCATCAGTAACAAAGCCCTTGATTCCGTATGAACCGTCAACAGTTGTTACCTCAACATCTGCACCAAGCTTTTTAAACTCTTCTTCATAGAAGATTTCTTCTTTTTTGTTAAAGCCAAGAATTACAGAAACCTTTTTTCCTTCGCTGATAAGCTTTTTACAGAGATTGTACATTGGTGGAACACCAACGCCACCGCCGATAAGCACGGGCTTGTCCAATGATTTTGAAGTGTCAAATCCGTTACCCAATCCACAAAGAACATCAAGCATTTCGCCAGCGTTCATTTTGCTCATAACTTCTGTACCTTCACCAACAACCTTATAGATTATTGTGATTGTATTATCACTATAATCGCAAATTGAAATTGGTCGGCGAAGATAAAAGCCGTCTAGCTTAATATTGATAAACTGACCCGGTGCTGTAATTGACGAGGTATCGCCCTCAAGCACCATTTCGTAAATACTTTCAGTCAGTTTTACATTAGATTTAATCTCATATAAACCCTGATACATTATTTATCCTCCCAAACAACTTTTCCGTTGCATATTGTCATTTTACATCTGCCATAAACACTCATATTCTCAAAAGGTGTACTTTTACCCATAGACAAGAATTGGTCAGGATTTACGGTGTATTCTTCGTTCAAATCAAAAACAGTTAAATCCGCTTTTTTACCTACCTCAAGAGCACTGCCAATGCCGAAACGCTTGTTAGCATTGATTGAAAGCAACTCAACAAGCTTTTCAAGTGAAATTATATTTGTTTTTACAAAGTGAGTGTACATTACGGGGAATGCCGTTTCAATACCTACAACACCCATATTGCTTTTTTCAAGACCTTTTGATTTTTCCTCTGCACTATGCGGAGCATGGTCAGTAGCAATCATATCAATTGTGCCATCAAGCACACCCTGAATCAAAGCTTCTTTGTCACTTTCGTCGCGGAGTGGCGGATTCATTTTAAATCTGCCGTGCTCCTGTAAATCTTTATCAGATAATACAAGATAATGAGGTCCTGTTTCGCAGGTGATATTCACACCATCTTTTTTAGCTTGTCGTATGAGCTCAACACTTTCTTTTGTTGAGATGTGACAAACATGATAAGCACAACCCGTCTTTTTTACAAGGTCAATGTCGCGTTCAATCTGCTTCCATTCACTTTCGGAGCAAATTCCTCTGTGACCGTGTTCTGCAGCATATTTGCCTTTGTGTATATAACCGCCCTCAAGTAAATCATTTACTTCACAATGAGCCACAATCATTTTGTTATGCTCTTTAGCTATTTTCATAGCCTGAAGCATCATTTCGTCGCTTTGAACTCCCCTGCCGTCGTCAGAATATGCAATGCACATCTCTGCCATTCCAGACATATCAGCGAGTTCTTCGCCCATTTCATTAACTGTAATTGAAGCGTATGGGTAGACATTTATGACCGCATCTTTTTTGATTATGTTAATCTGCTCTTGAAGATGTTCAACAGAATCGGGTACAGGTTTTAAGTTTGGCATTGAACAAACAGATGTATAACCACCACGGGCTGACGCCTCAGTACCTGACAAAATTGTTTCTTTATAAGAAAAGCCCGGCTCACGCAGATGAACATGCACATCTGTAAAACCGGGAAATACACAACAATCTTTAAAATTATAGATAACATCAGCGCATTCGGGCGCTAATGAGTCAGAAATTTCGGCAATAATTCCGTCATCAATTAAAATGTCTTTTTTAAAAAAGCCAGAATCGTAATAAACTGTAGCATTTGTAATTAACTGTTTCATTTTATCACCTGTAAAATAACGGAAATTCACTTATAAAATAATAACATATTTATATGTTGCATGTCAATAAAATCAAAGCCCAATATATGTAAAAAAGTGGAGCAATTAAACTCCACTTTTTGTTGATTTTAATAATTCTCTGCCTTGACCATGAAATATGCCTTGGGGTGAGCACATACAGGGCAAACTTCAGGAGCAGCCTTGCCGATATGAACATGACCGCAGTTAGAGCAAATCCACATCATATCGCCGTCGCGTGAGAACACAAGACCGCCCTCAATGTTAGCGAGAAGCTTCTTGTATCTTTCTTCATGTTCTTTCTCGATTTTTGCAACCATTTCAAAGAGTGCAGCAATATGGTCAAAACCCTCTTCTTTTGCTACCTTTGCGAATTCGGCGTACATTTCTGTCCACTCATAGTTTTCGCCCGCAGCAGCATCCTTAAGATTTTCAATAGTGCCGGGAATACCGCCATCGTGAAGAAGTTTAAACCAGATTTTTGCGTGTTCCTTTTCATTATTAGCAGTTTCTTCAAAAATCTGCGCTATCTGAACATAACCGTCTTTTTTAGCCTTTGACGCATAATAAGTGTATTTGTTTCTTGCCTGTGACTCGCCTGCAAAAGCAGTCATAAGATTAGCTTCAGTTCTTGAACCCTTAAGTTCCATTGGAAATCACTCCTTAATTTTTTATAATATTATTCTATCATAATTTTCAAAAAATACAACTATGAGTAGAAAAAATTTAAAATATATGATATTATACCATATGAGGTGGAAAATATGGGAAGAATAACAATTGAACCAATCGGCTACATACAAAACGATTATAAAGAAAAATTCGGAATACCAAGACAAAGCGGACTGTCTGAAACAATGATTTCTAAAATTGTCTTTGAAGAAGACTATAGGGACCAAGAGTTTTTTAAAGGTCTTGAAGAATTTTCTCACATATGGTTGATATGGTATTTTTCTAAAATCAATAAAAAGAAAATTCAGCCAACCGTTAGACCGCCAAAATTAGGCGGAAACAAACGCGTGGGTGTATTTGCAAGCCGCTCTCCGTTCAGACCTAACAGATTAGGGCTCTCTTGCGTAAAAGTAATTAAAACTGATTTTACCCACAAAAACGGTAAGATTTTATATGTAGTTGGTGCTGATTTAATGGATGGCACTCCCATCATCGATATCAAACCCTATCTACCATATACTGATAGCCGCCCTGACGCTTCAAATGGGTTTGCTATGGACGAAACAGGCGGATTGCTTGAGGTTAAATGCAGCGATGAGCTTTTAAGTAAAATCCCATTCGATAAAATAGATGGATTGTTAGAAACCTTAAAATACGACCCACGCCCATCATATCAGAATGACAGCGAAAGAATTTACGGTATGAGCTACGGGGAATTTCAAATTAAGTTTAAGGTAAATGATAAAGAGCTTGAAATAGTTGAGATAATAGAAGAAAACCGCACATAATA
>CAZTLU010000064.1:0-8736 GCA_964614605.1 uncultured Eubacteriales bacterium | reverse complement strand
GAGGGGGCTGCTTTGCTCTTATTTAATTTCTACTGTTTCTTTTAAATTTTCGTTTTCAATAAGCTTATTCACATCATTTTTCCCCGAATGGTTATAGGGCTTAATTCTCAAGCCTATGTAGAAGAGTACCGAACCCACTGAGTTGCAGATAATATCTTCCATTGTGTCGATAAGTGCATATCTCATGGGGTCAAGCTCGGGGATTACATTGGGAGTTGCAAGGTTGGGGTTGCCGTAAAGTATGGCTGCCTCTTCTGCCAGAGCCTTTGACCAATGCTGACTGTCACCGCCTGCAATCTGGTCAAATGTGAATTCAAAAAGCTCCCAGCAGTTGCCTGCAAAGAACGCAAAGCCCAATGCACAAAGTAAAGCTACCTTAACATCACATACCTTTTTGTCGCGCTTTTGCATACAGGTTACAAGCTCATAACCGCCAATTACGCCAAATCCGCCTACAAGTGTGTGAAGAATTATGTCCCACGAATTTATGCTGTAATACCAGTTAAGGTAAGCACCGCCGAATGACGCACACCATAAGAAAGGTATGAAAAAGCTCTGTAAATATGTGGGACAAAATCGTGGCCAGGTGTTTTTGGGGAAGAGCATAAAAATCTCCCACGCGAACATACCAAGCAAATTTGCACCCGTCTGTAAAACCTGCTGAATATCGGGCTCATCTCTCACAATACCAAGACCGAATGCGGAGTCAATCATCGCCACAATCATAGTAGCTCTCAAAACCCACCAAAAAATCAATTCCCATTTTTTCGGGGTGGTGGTAATTCTCTTAAAATATTCTTTCATTGTACACCTCACAAAAATATCACTGTAATATATGATACTCTTAAACGGGACAAAAGTCAAATTGAAGAAAATGGATGTTAATAGGCTCCACCCTTGAGGGGGAGCTGTCGCGAAGCGACTGAGGGGGGTATCAAATAAAATCCCCCCCATCCGTCAAAACTTCGTTTTGCCACCTTCCCCTCGGTGGGGGAAGGCTATTTTCAAAATATACTTGTCAAAATTGAATACAAATGGTAAAATACAGAATATATGGGGATGTAGCTCAGTTGGTAGAGCATTCGGTTCGCATCCGAAAGGTCAAGAGTTCGAATCTCTCCATCTCCACCATATATGGAGTGTGATAATATGGAAAAATTGAGAACTAACGATTACCTTGTAAATATTAAAGAAATAGAGGGCGTTGCTCTGTCTGCTGATTTGCAGTGCTCTTGTTCTTCCCGTGATTTTCATATATATTTTCAGGGTAAGCAGACCAAAGGAGTTTTAGCGCCGTTTTTAATCAGAAAAAATAAATACCTTTGTGTAAAAGCCGTCTGTGCAAAATGCGGAAATAATATTGTAATTTATAATTCTGCAACCGATGGTTATAAACCTAAAGATGTGAAAACTGACAGTGATTTTGAAAAACTGACTTTATCCAAATCTAAAAATGATAAGTGGAATATAATTTTGAAATATAATTATTTTCCCGATACACTGAAAGAGAAAGATGTATATACAAACGATTTTGTTAATTGTTTTGTTTATATCATAGATGATAATAAAGAAAAAGCTTTACTTGAAGAAGAGAACAGATAGGGAGAATTATTATGGATTTAAAAAAGTTTATTGACACCGCACTTTGCAAGCCCGAAGAGGGTGACACCGTTGAATATTTCAACCTGAAAGGCAGAGTTTCGGGTAATGTGCTTACAAACGCCACATCCATTCCTGCGGGTGGATATAATTATGAGGCGGATATCACAAAATTCTGGGCAGAATTCAAAAAGCTCAAAGCAGAGGTGGATTATCCTCTTTCTTTCAATACCTTAATGCTTCGTGTGCTTGCCGAGGGCTTAAAGGTTGCCCCAAGACTTAATTCACATCTTGAATATAAAGAGAAGTCCTCTTGCGGCAGACTTATCGTGAAAAAGCATATTGATGTTGCCGTGCCCATATTTATGGAGTCGGGCGAAACCTTCCCCGTAAAGCTTCGTCATCTTGAAGAGAAGAACCTCAAAGAGATTTACGAAGAGATGAACAGACTTCTCACCGTGCTTAAAACCACCGATGTTGACCGTGTGCTTTTCGATGTAATTGCCCAGAGAATTGTGGGCTTTGTGCTCAAGGGTAAAATCGGTACGGCTATATCTATGGCGGCTTCGGGCTATATAGGTAAATATAAGGTTGCAAAAATTTCAGGACTTTTCAAGCACGCAACCCGCGACCCAGAAAAATCACTTCAGCCCTATGAGCTTAACGAGGGCACAGTTTGTCTTACAAATTTAGGCTCTATCAGTGCAGGACTTCCCGGCAATGTTACATACGCACCGCTTCTTTATCCACAAAGCTTTATTATGGCAATCGGCTCTGTTCAGGACAGAGATTACGCTTTTAAAAATGAAGACGGCGTTGTGGATATTGCCACAAAGAAAATATTGCCTATAAACATTATGTTTGACCACAGAATAGGCGGCTTCGGTGATGTTGTTCCGTTCCTCAAAAAGATTAACGAAATTTTTGAAAATCCCGAAATAATCAGAACTTGGTAATTTGAATAAGAGTAGGGCGGGGGCTTGCTCCCGCCGTTTTTATGCAAAAACGCCTGCTAAGTTTCCACTTGGCAGGCATTCATTTTGCACTTATAATATACTTCCGTCTTTTTTAAACAATGGTAATTCTTCAAGGAAAATTATATCGTCGCGTTTTGCCGCGTCACCCTCGGCTAAAATAAACATTTTACCGCAGACAATTCCGCCTGCGTCATTAACAAGCTTTTCAACTGCCGCAAGGGATTGACCAAGGGACACAACATCGTCAACAATAAGGATTTTCTTACCCTTCATAATTTCGGCATCTGCCGTGTCAAGATAGAGCTTCTGCTCACCCTCGGTGGTGATTGAATTAACTGTTGATTCAAAAACACCCGTCATATAAAGCTTGGGCTTTTTGCGTGCAACAAAATATTTCTGATTACCCGCTATTCTTGCCATTTCGTGAGCAAGGGGAATTCCCTTTGCCTCGGCGGTGATTATGTAGTCATATTCGGGAGCCTTTGCCAGTAATTCTTTTGCACAAGCAGTTGTAAGCTCGGGGTCACCGAAAATAACAAAGCCTGCAATTTGTAATTCGTCATTAAGAGGGCAGAGGGGCAAATGACGCTCAAGCCCCGCAATATTCATTTTGTGAAACATATCCGTTTTCCCTTTCATAAAAAATATAAGTGGATAGAAGCTTCCTTCCATCCACCTAAATTTGTTGTTTAGTTAGCCAATGCGCGATTAAGCCAGATTTCAGCAATGTCCATTGCAGCGTAAAGGCCTTTCTTTTCACTTGATTTCACAATTCTCTCACGAGCGCTAACATCGGGGTCGGTGTTAATAAGCTGAACAGATACCTTTGAAGCAACCTCAATGTCGCCAACGGGCTTTGTAGCCAAAATCTGCATCATAATAACATATTTTTCCGAAGCTTCGCCGTAATAAAGAGTTTTGCCGTTGCGAACTAACGGCTTGCCCTTATAAGTGAGGAATTTTTCAGTATTTGCCATATAAACACCTCTTACTTATTCTTTGAAATTTTAAGATATTCTTTTACAAGGTCCTGTAAAAGCTCATCTCTGTCAAGGCGGCGGATTAAGCTTCTCGCATTATTGTGAGTTGTGATATAAGTGGGGTCTTCTGAAAGAATATAGCCCACAATCTGATTGATAGGGTTGTAGCCCTTTTCCACAAGTGCGTCATAAACCTGCAAAAGTGTCTGACGGGTTGCTTCCTCACGGTCATCCTTTAATGAGAACTGAATTGTCTTGTTAGAGTCGAGCATTTCGCCACCTCCTGAAACTAATTATAATTATTATATACTGTTTTTTGGTAAAAAACAATAGGAAAATTAAAATAAATGCAAAATGCAAAACGCAAAGTGCAAATTATTCTTATAATCAGCGTCGCAGACCCGACATTTTGCATTATGCACTTTGCACTGTGCATTAAAAAAGCACCCCGCAAGGTGCTTTAGTTTAGAATCGTTTCTTGAAAAGTGGCTTTATGTAGTTTTTCTTCATATCTCTCATAGAACCGAAAAAGTCCATTTCAGATTTAGATAAAATATGATTTTCATTTTTTAAACATATCAATTCAATTGTGCACAATAAATCTGCTACTTGGAATAGTCTGTAATCAGTAGGCAAAACTTTTCTCATTTCTGTTTGAGGCAAAAGAACAGAAAAAACCGTTGCCAATAATTTTCCCAATTCAACTTGACCGTTATCATAGTAAAGAAAGATTTTATCGAAGCTCATAAAAAACTCATAATTATCTTTTATGAATGCAGAAAGCTGTTTTGATAATGCTACCGTTAAAGATAAAGTGTCTGTTAATTGCTTTTTTTCTACATAAAATGTTTTATAAGAAAAATCTGTACTTTTGGCAAAAGTAAAAATTTAGTTTAAATATCTTCTCCGTTCAGTGACTGTTGCATATTGATAATCTTCTTCGCGTCTGATAATTGGACCTGAATGAAAACAATGATTTGAGGGTAAGTTATAGTTAGGTAAACTATTTTCAAGGTGTTCAATTTGTTGCTTTATCGAGTTTTTTTGATTATGAAAAACAAGTGTAAAAAGATAAAATGGGGCGTGCTTTTCATATTTTCCGAAATCTCCAGACTCGTCAACAAATATGCTTAATTCGTTCATTTTTAACAACCCCATTAATAAAAATGGCGGGGAACATCCCCGCCGTAGGTGGACCCGGGTCTTGCGACCAGCCCGTATAGCCTTTTCGCTTTGCAAAGATTTCTCTCTGCATCTTTATTATATGCAGTTTTTTGTTTTTTGTCAATACAAATTATCGACATTTTACTTTTATGATTTCAATGCAATATTTTCTTTTGCAAGTTCTGTGATAATACCGTTCGCTACTTCCATAACCTCGTCGCGAGTAAGAGTTTTCTCGGGGTGAGAGAATGTAAGTCTTACTGTGATTGATTTGCCGTTTTCGTCGCGGTAGGTGTCAGTAACCTCAACCTTTTTAATAAGCGGGCAATTAGCATTTTCGATTGCCTTGCCTACAGGTGCAAAGGTTTCGGTAACAAATGAAAGGTCAACATCAATTGCAGGGAAGCGAGAAGGCTCCTCATAGTGAATTCCTGCGTCTGCAATTTCTGCGAATGCAGCAACATCGATTTCAGCGAATACGATTGCGGCTTTCTTGTCAATTTTCTTTGAAACTGTGGGGTGAACAATACCGATTTCACCAAGAGCCGCACCGTCACAAGAAATTGTGTTGAGGTTTCTTGGGTGCTCATAAGAATGAGTAGCCTCTGCGGGAGTAAACTCAAGTGCCTTGTGCTTGATGTTGTCAGCTATAACTGAAAGCATTGTTGAAAGCTCAACATAAAGTGCTTCAAGTGACTTTGTCTTGCTGAAAAGTGTAACGCAAAGCTTTTTCTGCTCGTCGCAAAGTCCGTCAGCCTTTAAGCCGTTTACTACCTTGCCGATTTCAAATACACCGAAGTCTGCGGCAAAGTTTACATTTGTCTTAACCTGACAAAGCTGTGTGGGAACAATTGACTTGCGGATTGTTTCAATGTTGGGGTTTGTTGCGTCAATAAGCTTGATGTTATCCTCAACCTCAATGCCGAGAGCCTTGTATTCATCTGTGTAAGCCCAAACATAAGAATGGAGCTCGTGAAGTGAATAACGGTGAACAAGCATATCCTTAATTCTGTTCTCAACTGTCTTTTCAACTGACTCGCGAACAGGGTAGAGGGGAGTTTCAGCAGTGTGAACATCAAAGTTGTCATAACCGTAAATTCTTGTAATTTCTTCAACGATGTCAGCCTTGATTGTAACATCCTTTGTTGCTCTCCAGCTTGGAACTGTTACTGTGAACTTGTCACCCTCGTTCTCACAACCGAAGCCGAGAGAAAGAAGTGTGTTTACAATTGTATCGTTGGGAATATCAATTCCTGTGTACTTGTCAATGAATGCCTTATCAAAATCGAGAGTTACCTCGGGATACTTGAATGCGTATTCATCAGTGAGTGAAGAAACAACCTTTGCGTCTTTGTCGGTGTCTGTCAAAAGTTTTACAAATCTTGCAATTGCGGGAACTGTCATTTCGGGGTCAAGGCACTTTTCATAGCGCATTGAAGCGTCAGTTCTGTGTGCAAGGCGAACGGTTGACTTTCTTGTTGATGCCGCATTGAATGTTGCAGATTCAAGAGTAAGAGTTGTTGTATCCTCAACGATTTCGCTGTCAAGACCGCCCATAATACCTGCGATTGCCACGGGAGTGTCGCCGTTGCAAATCATAAGTGTATTTTCGTCAATGTTACGGTCAACGCCGTCAAGTGTCTGGAATACGAAGGGTTCATTGAAACGCTTAATTCTGATTTTCTCAACCTTGCGTGAGTCAAAAGCGTGCATGGGCTGACCCATTTCAAGCATTAAATAGTTTGTAAGGTCGGCAAGGAAGTTAATCGCACGCATTCCGCAGTAGTAAAGGCGGATTCTCATATTTACAGGGCTTACACTTGTGTGAATATTCTCAACCTGTAAGCAAGAATAACGCTGGCAAAGATTATCTTCAATCTTCATATCGATTTTGGGAAGATTGTCGTATTTCTTTAAGTCAACAACATCCAAAGGCTTTAATTCTCTGCCTGCAAGTGCCGCGAATTCACGGGCAATACCGTAATGACCCCAAAGGTCAGGACGGTTTGTAAGAGATTTGTTGTCAACCTCAAATACGATATCCTCAACCTCGTAAAGCTCTTTGATGTCTGTGCCGTTTGCTACTTCGTCGGTGATGTCCATAATGCCTGAATTGTCGTCGCTTATGCCGATTTCCTTTTCAGAGCAGCACATACCGCAAGACATATAGCCTGCAAGGGGGCGGGGGGCAATTTCGATTTCACCGATTTTAGCACCAACCTTTGCGAAAGCGGTTTTCATACCAACGCGAACATTGGGTGCACCGCAGACAACATCTACAAGCTCAGCTTCACCGATGTCAACCTTTAAAAGATGTAATTTTTCTGATTTTGGGTGCTCTTCAACTGATTTGATTTCAGCAACAACAATACCGCTGATGTCAGAGCCCTTGAAGAAAATATCATTTTCAACCTCTGCAGTTGAAAGTGAAAAACGGTGGATTAAATCCAATTTATCAAGACCTGAAAGGTCAACGAAATCACTAATCCAATTCATTGATAAAAACATAATTTTTGCCCTCCTTCCTTATTTATCGTCAGTAAACTGTGTAAGTACCTTAAGGCTACCGCTATTTAAATCACGGATATCCTTAACGCCGTATGTCATCATTGCAAGACGGGTAAGCCCCAGACCGAATGCAAAGCCTGTGTATTCCTCGGGGTCAATTCCGCCCGCTTTAAGTACCTCGGGGTGAATCATACCGCAGGGGCATAATTCGAGCCAACCGCTGTGCTTACAAGAGGGGCAACCCTCGCCGCCGCAGATAAGACAGCTTATGTCAAGCTCAAAGCCGGGCTCAACGAATGGGAAAAAGCCGGGGCGAAGTCTAACCTTAATATCCTTCTGGAATACTTCGGAAAGCATTGTTTTCATAAAGTAAATAAGGTTTGAAATTGAAATGTCCTTGTCAACCATAACGCCTTCCATCTGGAAGAAGGTGTTTTCGTGACAAGCGTCAGTAGCCTCATTTCTGAAGCAACGGCCTGGGAAAATTGCCTTAATCGGCACACCGTCGTTAATAAGTGCATCCTTATACTTTTTATAAATAGCATTCTGTGCCGCGGATGTATGAGATTTTAAAAGCTGACCGTTCTGGAGGTAATATGTGTCCTGCATATCGCGTGCAGGGTGGTCCTTGGGGATGTTAAGTGCCTCAAAGCACTCATAGTCAGTAACAACTTCACTGTAATCTTCAACATTAAAGCCCATTGACTTGAACACATTTTCGCACTGACGCTGAACAAGTGTGATGGGGTGGTATGAACCACGGTTAAGATTTGCGGGAACTGAAATATCAAAAACGGGCATTGACTCGATTTCTTTTTTCAGCTCAAGCTCTTTGAGCTCCTTAGCTTTCTCTGTGATTTTTTCTTCGATAAATGCTCTTACCTCATTGGCGAGCTGACCCATAACAGGTCTTTCCTCTGCAGAAAGTGAGCCCATCATTTTAAGAATGGATGTGAGTTCACCTTTTTTACCGAGAACTGCAATTCTGAAATTTTCAAGCTGGCTTTGTTCAGTAAATGTATTGAGCTCTGCCTCTGCCTTGACGCGTATAGCTTCAAGCTTTTCTTTCATACTATCAATCCTTTTTATATTATTGTATATGATTTGCATAAAAAAAGCCCCATACGAAGCCGTATGGGACGAATAAACAATTTTCGCGATAACCACCCAAAAAGCAAACACTTTCGTATTCTGTAACGGGAATAAACCGTTGTTACCTACTCAAAATTTCAGTAGCACCACTCCAAAGTGAACTTCAATTAAGCTTTTGACTTATGTGCTTTCAGCCACGGCACATTTCTCTGTCAAGTGTACTCACCTAATCTACTTTCTTTTTCATTGTGTTTTCAATATCTTATGTATTATAGCAAAAGTGGATTTTTAAGTCAAGTACAAAATAAAGTGTTTGCTTGATAAATTTGAATTTGTCGGGATGAATGCAAAGTGCAAAGCCTCGGGTCTGCGACGCGATTATATATCTTACCAATATGGTAGGTTGTAGGGGCGAT
>CAZTLU010000063.1:0-8885 GCA_964614605.1 uncultured Eubacteriales bacterium | reverse complement strand
AACTCAAAGTTTGCGCTTTCACCTGCTATTACCAATGATACATAACCTGATGGGTTTTCAAGTGTATAGCTTTGAGTTAATTCATTCAATTTGAATTCGTGAACAATTTCATCATCAACCAAAAGGACAAGTTTAAAATTACCTTCAGTTACGCTAGCGTGATTTACTATAATGTCCATTGATGTTGTTGTAATGTTTGTGCCGTAAATTTCAGCTACGCCTGTAAATTTTTCAGATGAATATGTGGTGGTGTTTGAAATGTTGTCAGTACTCATATTTGGTCCACCTACAGCACCGATATCCTTATTGATAATATTCGCATCTGTAATGGTCTGAAGTGCAAAATTTTCTGCACCGTTTGTGTCTTCAATGTGCTCCAAACCGTTACCCATAAACATAAATATTGCTGCTGCGACTACTGCGATTGCAATTATAATTCCGAATAATTTGTTCTTTTTCATTTATCTTTCCTCCTTGAGAAATTAATTTCCAAAATTTATACTAAATCCACCGTTATTGTTTGAACTGCTTGATGGAGTTGGCATATAGGGAATAAGTGATTCTGCGGTTTTCATAAGGGGCATTGTCTGTAAATAAATTCTGCCCGGACCTGTGATTACGGTGTTGAAAAGGCCCTCACCACCGAAGAATACATTCTTCGCACCCTTTATTGTCTGAATATCCATTGTGCAGGTTTCAGTCATTGCGGCGAGGTAACCTGTATCCACCACTATACTCTGCCCTGCGGCAAGGTCATACTGCTGACAGTGACCGTCAATCTCTAAAAATACAAGTCCGTTACCTGTGATTTTCTGCATTATAAAGCCTTCGCCGCCGAAAAATCCTGAGCCAAGCTTCTTTTGAAAATAAATTGACAAATCCATTCCTTTTTCCATTGCCAAAAATCCGCGTTTTTGAACGATTATTCCGTTACCGGGAGTTACCTCATAGGGAATTATTGAACCGGGGAAGCTTGATGCGAATGCTATCATTCCGCTACCGCCCTGTGGGGTATATTCGTTTAAGAATATTGACTCGCCGGCAAACATTCTGCCGAGGGCTTTTTTAATTCCGCCACCGGAATTCGTTTCCATTTTCATATTTGGACTCATCCAGCTCATTGAGCCACCCTCTGTGCAAAGAGTCTGACCCATTTCGGGATAACAGATAACTACGGGCAGCTGACCGCCTTCGATGTTATATTTAATCATAATGCAGCCTCCTTTAAACTGTTTTTCTTTCGTTTATTGCTTCTTGAATAATTTGCTGATTATGCTTTTCAATATATTTTGTAAACTGCTTAAGCAAATCGTTACCTGTTTTTCGGTAATCGGTTTTAAGAATTTCCCCTATTACCTCTTCGCGTTCTTCTTTGCTTATATCGTAAATTTTCAAAAGACAAGTGAGCGTAAGCCTGATTTTATCTTCTAAAGTATAGGCTTCTGTGCAAGGCTCTGTAAGTGCACTACGCTCAATACAGCAGGTTACATTTTCGATAATTCTAAAGTGTTCAATAGTCCAATCGGATAATCTTTCGCCGAGAATTCTGTAATTTTTCTCTGCTGTCCAATCCTTAACGAAAAGGAGTGTGGTAGGGTGAGAATAAATTGCAAGATAAAGGTCGTTAATCTGCGGATTTTCTTCACAAAGAGTGATTTGCAAAGTAACCTCCCAACAATACGCGAACAAATCGTCATACCCATCACTTTGCACCTTTTCAATAGACCGCATATGAAAATCTGTTATTTCTTTTGCAAGTTCCAGAAGGATATCCTCCTTTGTGTGATAGTGAAAAGTCAGATTTCCTGTGCTTATGTCAAGTTCGTTACTTATAGCTTTTACCGATGTGTTTGTAAAGCCTTTTTCAAGGAACATTCGCGTTGCCACCTGAAGAATTTCAAGCTTTGTAATATTCGCTTTTCTTCGAGCCATAATCCCATCCCCTTTTTTCAACATTTAATAGGATATATTTCAGGATATATCTTATTTAGTATATTTCCTATTTTAGCACATATACTAAAATTTGTCAATAAATTTGTTAAAGATTTAACAGGTAATACTGCATAAAGAATATTTTAAATATCCGTGCATAATGCACAATGCTAAACATAAATAAATAGTTTTATGTTTTTAACTTTACTTTTTGCATTTAACAGAGTATAATAACCCCGAAAATACCATTTTTAGCGAGATGATTACAATGTCAAAGCCCGTTACGGCTATAATTGTTGGCGCAGGTCACAGAGCGTTAATTTACGCAGAGCTTGCAATTACAAATCCCGAGCAGTTGAAAATTGTAGGTGTTGCTGACCCCAACCCTGTGCGCAGACAAATGGTTATGGAAAATTTCGGTTTTTCAGAGGATATGTGCTTTGAGAATGCTGACGAATTAGCAAAGCGTGGCAAGCTTGCCGACACCATAATCAACGGCACAATGGACCATCAGCATCTTGAAACCTCTATTCCCCTTTTGAATTTAGGTTATAATATGCTTCTTGAAAAGCCATTTGCACCCAACGAGGATGAAATGCGACAAATAGTTGAATGTGCAAGGGCAAATAATTCAAAGGTTATGATTTGCCATGTACTTCGCTATACACCCTTCTATTACGCGATTAAGGAGCGACTTGTTAAGGGAGAAATCGGCGAGATAATGAATATTCAGACACTTGAGCATGTGAGCTACCATCACCTTTCAACTTCTTATGTTCGTGGCAAGTGGGCTAACAGTAAAGAGTGCCACACTTCAATGTTACTCGCTAAATGCTGTCACGATATTGACATTATGATGTGGATGATGAGCGACACAAAGCCTGTTGCGATTTCAAGCTTTGGCGGTAAATATCAGTTCAAGCCCGAAAATGCGCCCGAAAATGCCGGTGAGCGTTGCTTGGTTGACTGCCCTCTTGTTGAGGATTGCCGTTACTCTGCAAAGCGACTTTACATTGACCAGCCTGAGCGTTGGGCATTCTATATCTGGGACAAGCTTGAACACATAAAGAACCCTACAATTGAAGATAAAATCAATCTTCTTAAGGGTGACAGCCCTTACGGCAAGTGTATTTACAAGTGTGACAATGATGTGGTTGACCATCAATCCGTACTTGTAAACTTTGCAAACGGTGCTACGGGCACTCACAATATGGTTGGCGGCTCGTCGGCGTCACTCCGCAGAATTCATATAATCGGCACAAAGGGCGAAATTTACGGTAACTTTGAAGAAGCAAAGTTCTATGTTTCAAAAATTCACCCCACCAAGACAGATGAAAAGACTGTGGAAGAGGTTGATTTGAAGCTTACGGGTGATATGGTGGGTGCATACGGCGGACACGGTGGCGGTGACGAGAGATTAGCCGCTGACTTCGTATCATTTGTTCGCGGTGAAAAGCCAAGCCTTGCTTGCACTTCAATTTTTGACTCTGTTGCAGGTCATTTGTGCGTTTATCTTGCGGATAAATCGAGAGAAAACAATGGTGAAGTGCAGAAGGTTGAGTTTTAAAAGTTAATACATATAAAGAAAGCAGAACCGAAAAATCAGTTCTGCTTTTGTTTTGCTATTTTTTGGGGTCGTCGAGGACGCCGACCCCTACACAAAAAACGGCGGGAGCAAGTGTCTCGCCTGCCGGCTCGGTCGGTGCTTCTGCTTCGAGTGTAGACAGGGAACGGTTCTCTGTCTTCTATATTTCCGCTTCGTAAATTCCAATACACTCTCTGCCTGTAATGTTATTAGACACATTTCTTGCATTGAAATAAAGTCTTAATTTATTCTCGTGATATGTAAGGCAACAAGCATAAACATATTGTGCCATCCAATTGCTATTTTCACACTTCTGTGGTACCAAAAATGGCTTTATAAATTCAAAATTTATTCCGTCATCCGACTTTAAAAGCATAATCGCTGAATGGCTTTTTCCGTCTTTTTCGAATATGCCGTTTTGAAGTCCAATGTAGCAATTCTTTAATTTATATACCTTTAAACAGCCTGAACACAGATTTAAATATTCAATGCTTTTGTCGGGGCTGATGATAGGCTTTTCCCTTGATATGTAGCCTTTTGCAATGCTATCACTTTCTGCAAAGCTTATGTGCGTAGGCTCACAAAAACCGCAATCTTTAATAAATGTCTGCCCGCAAGAGTAATACATACGATATTTGCCGTCTTTTTCTATTAAAAACGGATTTGAAATGGCAATTCCATTCCTGAATTCTTCATAATCACGACTTTTACCGATAACCAAATAAGGCTCTGTCCAATCGGTAAGATTTATGGACTCAACACAATAGATTTCCGATTTCCATTTTGCACCCACAAGACTTAAAAGATTGAAAATCACAGGTCTTGTTCTCTCATAAAACAGATAGTATTTTCCGTTAATATAATTGATATTCGGTCGCATTGCACGATTAACAATCTTGCCCTTATTCTTGAAGCTTATTCCGTCAACGCTCTCATATCTGTAAACACCGAAAAAAGTATGACAGAATAAGTGCCATTTGCCGTCGTGAGAAACATCGGGTGTCAACACACTGGGGTCAGCAATAACAAAACTGTTTAACGGATTTTTTATTATGGGATTACTGTTGTAAAGCTTAAAATCAGCATTGCTAAATTGTTCAAAAGTCAAATTCTGCATATTTTATATTTCCTTATTTGATACAAAAGGAACACAGGGAGCGGTTCTATGAATTCATCCCTTGTGATTCATTCTTATACTGACCTCAATTCAAATATATCATTTTAATATCAGCTTGTCAATAAAATATAAAACGGCGGGAGCAAGCCCCCGCCATACAATTATTGAATCCCTCCACCGCTAACGCGGTCCCCCTCCCTTTAACAAGGGAGGCTTTAGAAAGGTTTATTTTGTGCCGAAAATTCTGTCGCCTGCGTCGCCCAAGCCCGGAACGATATATTTATGGTCGTTGAGCTTTTCGTCGAGAGCTGCGCAGTAAATATCAACATCGGGGTGAGCTTCTGTAAGAGCCATCATACCCTCGGGAGCTGCGATAATACCCATAAACTTAATTGATTTGGGATTGTACTTCTTAATCTGGTCGATTGCATCGATTGCTGAACCGCCTGTTGCAAGCATTGGGTCAAGCACGATAACCTCACGCTCTTCAATATCTGAAGGAAGCTTGCAGTAATAAGGCACGGGAAGTGCTGTTTCGGGGTCGCGGTACATACCGATATGACCAATCTTTGCAGACGGAACAAGTGAGAGAACGCCGTCGAGCATACCTGTACCTGCTCTCAAAATCGGAACAAATGCAAGAGTTTTACCTGAAATAACCTTTGTTTTTGCCTTTTGGATTGGTGTTTCAACCTCAACCTCTTCAAGAGGAAGGTCACGAGTTGCCTCATAGCACATAAGGGTTGCAATTTCAGAAACGAGTGCTCTGAATTCTTTTGAGCCTGTGTTTTTATCTCTTAAAAGAGTAAGTTTATGCTGAATAAGGGGATGGTTTGTAATTGTTACTGCCATTTTAACTGCCTCCAAATCAAATTTTCTGTAATCATTATATACCTATTATTTACAAATAACAAGATTTTTTAAGAATTTTCTATGTCCATAATCTGGTCAATTCTTCTCTGGTGGCGTCCGCCCTCGAATTCTGTGTCAAGGAACACATCAACAAGCTCAAGTGCCAAGCCAACGCCTACAACACGACCACCCATACAAAGAGCATTTGCATCGTTATGAAGTCTTGTGAATTTTGCGCTGAAATAATCTGAACAACAAGCTGCACGGATACCCTTAACCTTATTTGCAGCCATTGAAATGCCTATACCTGTTCCGCAACAGAGAATTGCTTTTTCGCACTCACCGCTTGTTACCTTTTCGCAGGTTGCTTTTGCAATTGGAGCATAGTCAACTGACTCGGGAGTATGAGTTCCGCAGTCGATATACTCAATATTTCTTTCGTCAAGATGCTTTTTGATTGCTTCTTTGAGTTCAAATCCGCCGTGGTCGGCACCTAATGCTATCATAATAATTCTCCTTTGAATTTAATTCTTTTTAAGTTTATTATTCAGTTCTCTTTCAGCTTGTGGTAAACGCAAGTAAAAAGGAACAAGCTTTGCTGAAGCTGTTGTATTTTCGCCGTTGTTTATTTTGTCTTCTGCAAGTCTGCCGATTGATGATGCGTGAATATAGCGGATATTTTCGTCGGCTATATCTGCATTTTTCAACACAGCAGTTTCACTTGCAGGCGGGCACGGAGACCCGCCCCTGCAAAGTTTTGCATAACACAATTCTGCTCCATCACCGATAAATACAACCTTTTTGTTGTACTTTTTCAGTTCTTCGCCTAATTCATCAATAAGCACGGCTTTATCTTCACAAAGTCGGCTGCCGTTTTCAAAAATCGCGGTATAGACCTGGTTGCAACGAGCATCCATTACGGCACAGGCAATGACATCTTCATTTTTAAGTGGCTCTGCGATAGCTTCAAGAGTTGAAACCGCAAAGCAAGGCTTATTAAGTGCGTCTGCCATACCCTTAACGGAAGCAATGCCGATTCGCACACCCGTAAATGAGCCCGGACCGTTGGTTACTGCTAACAAATCAATATCTTTTATTGAAATTCCGCTTTCAACGAGAGTTTTCTCAACCAAAGGCATCAAGGTCTGACTATGAGTAAGCCCGTTATTTATGAAATTCTCGGCAAGAGTTTTGCCGTTTTCGGTAATCGCCGCTGATGCGGTTACAGAGGTTGAATCAAGTGATAAAATTTTCATATTTCAACACCTCCGTCAATAGTGATAATGCGCTGATTATCAGCTTCGCCTCTTTTGATTTCTACTCTTACGGTATTTTCGGGCAGAGCGTTCTCTATATTTTCGCTCCACTCAACCGCTAATATTCCGCCTGCCTCGTAAAAATCAAAAAATCCGCTTGAATATAAATCGTCCCATGTTTCAACACGGTACATATCAAAATGATAAAGTGGAGGATTACCGCCGTAATCATTGACAATAGCGAAAGTGGGGCTCGAAACCTCTTCTTTTACGCAAAGAGCCTTTGCCATGCCGCGAGTAAATGCGGTTTTACCCATACCGAGCCCGCCGAAAAATGCCACGACAGTTCCGCCGTTAAGCTTTTCAGCAAGCTTACTACCTAATTCGATTGTTTCTTCTGCACTGTTTGTTACAAATTTCTGCATAAATCCACCGTTAAGTTAATTGTTCTGCTTTTTATCTGTTCTATTCTATCACAGATTTACATAATAGTAAATTACAAATTGAATTGTTTTTTAATATTTATATTTGTTAAGATTGCACTAACACTTTGTTAATGTTTTAACCCAATTGGTGCTTGTTTGACCAAAAACTTGCATTTTTATGTATTTTACACATTTTTTGTTTGTATTTTTGCAAGTTTTTGGTCGTGCTTTGTCATTTTTAACAAATTAAAGTGTTAAAATTTAACTATATTTTTCAATATTGTGAATTGAAAAAAATACCAATAATATGTTATTATTTTTACCATCAAGTAGCCGAATTTAAATGGGTTACTTAACAGGGGGTTTATTATGAACAGTTACATTGAAAAAATACTTAAAAGAGTAGAAGAACGCGACGGCGATAAAAAAGAATTTATGCAATGTGTACGAGAGGTTTATGGTTCTCTCGAAAAGGTTATTGAAGCACATCCTGAATATGAAAAATATGATATTCTCGGTAGAATGGCTGAGCCCGACAGAACAGTTCGTTTCAGAATTGCATGGGTTGATGATAATGGTCAAACTCAGGTAAATCGCGGTTGGCGTGTTCAGTTCAACTCTGCTATTGGTCCATACAAGGGCGGTCTTCGTTTCCACAAAAGTGTAAATGCAAGTATTATATACTTCTTGGGCTTTGAACAAACTTTCAAGAACTCACTTACCGGTCTTCCTATGGGCGGTGCAAAGGGCGGTTCTGACTTTAATCCTGTTGGCAAGAGTGACGGCGAGATTATGCGCTTCTGCCAGGCATTTATGACAGAGCTTCAGCGTCATATCGGTGATAGCATTGACGTTCCGGCCGGCGACATCGGTGTTAGCGGTAAGGAAATCGGTTATCTTTTCGGTCAGTATAAGAGAATTGTTGGTGCGTTTGAAAACGGTGTTCTTACAGGTAAGGGAATTACTTACGGTGGTTCACTTGTTCGTCCCGAGGCTACAGGCTACGGTGCAATTTACTACACAAATGAAGTTCTTGCACACGAGGGCGAAGACATTAAGGGCAAGACATTCGCAGTTTCAGGTTTCGGTAATGTTGCTTGGGGTGCAATTAAAAAGATTGCAGAGCTCGGCGGTATTCCTCTTACACTCAGCGGTCCTGACGGTTATGTTTATGACAAAGACGGTATCGTAACTGAAGAAAAAATCAATTATCTTCTTGAGATGCGTGCATCGGGCAGAGATAAGGCAAAGGATTATGCAGACAAATTCGGCGCAGAATTCTTCCCCGGCGAAAAGCCTTGGGGTGTTAAGGTTGATGTTGCTCTCCCCTGCGCTACACAGAACGAAGTTACACTTGAAGAAGCAAAGAAGATTGTTGCAAACGGCACAAAATATTACATTGAGGTTGCTAATATGCCAACAACTGCAGAAGCTGTTGAGTATTTCCTTGAAAACGGCGTAATTGTTGCTCCTTCAAAAGCAGTTAACGCAGGCGGCGTTTGCGTTTCAGGTCTTGAAATGAGCCAGAACAGCCAAAGACTTGCATGGACTGCTGAAAAGGTTGACGAAATGCTCAAATCAGCTATGAAGAATATCTATGATATTTCAGTTGACGCGTCAGAGCGTTACGGTATGGGCTATGACCTTATTGCAGGTGCTAACATTGCAGGCTTTGAAAAGGTTGCCGAAGCAATGGTTGCACAGGGTGTATATTGATA
>CAZTLU010000062.1:0-8939 GCA_964614605.1 uncultured Eubacteriales bacterium | reverse complement strand
CTTGATAAATAAGGATTTTTCAACGATTTTATTTGGCGCAGAAGGAGAGACTCGAACTCTCGCACCGGTTTCCCGGCCTACGCCCTTAGCAGGGGCGCCTCGTCACCAACTTGAGTACTTCTGCAAGTGTAACGTGTTTAGCGTTATTTAATTAAAAAGCGGGCTGTAAAAACTTACAACCCGCATATGGCGGAGAGAGTGGGATTCGAACCCACGGTACGTTGCCGTACGACGGTTTTCAAGACCGTTCCGTTATAACCACTTCGGTATCTCTCCGTATTGGGCTTGTATATGTTATCACAAAAAAATACCCTTGTCAAGCACTTTTTTAAAAATAGATTTATATTTCTGTACTCTTTTTTACACAGTATATTGTTTACATTTTTCTTGTAAAATGATAGAATATATTCATCACACACGGAGGTGTTTTCTTATGGATAAAAACAGACTTGCAAAAACTCCGCCTATGGGTTGGAACAGTTGGGATTGCTACGGCGCTGCTGTCAATGAAGAACAGCTTTTGGGCAATGCCGAATATATGGCAAAGTATTTGAAGGATTATGGCTGGCAGTATGTTGTCTGCGATATTCAGTGGTACGAGCCTAAAGCCAAGAATAATGATTACAACAATTTCACCGAGCTTTGTATGGACGAGTATTCACGCCTTATCCCCGCCGAAAATCGTTTCCCCTCATCAGCGAACGGTGCGGGATTTAAGCCCATAGCTGACAAAATTCACGCGATGGGGCTTAAATTCGGTATACATATTATGCGCGGAATTCCCCGTCAGGCAGTTCACAGAAATACTCCAATTTTGAATAGTGATAAAACTGCCCGTCAGGTTGTTCACCATTTCTCTGTTTGTCCTTGGAACACCGATATGTACGGAATGTACACCTGCGAGGGTGCACAGGCTTATTATGACTCAATTTTCGAGATGTACGCAAATTGGGGCATTGACTTTGTTAAAGTAGATGACATCTGCGTAACAGAATTCAGAAAATGGGACAATCCATATTCCGCCCGCGAAGAAGTTGAAATGATTAGAAAAGCCATCGACAAAACGGGCAGAGATATAGTACTCAGCCTTTCTCCCGGACCCGCAGAGCTTTCCGTTGCCGACCACTTATGTGAATATGCAAACATGTGGCGTCTTACAGGCGATTTCTGGGATTGGTGGGATAAACTCTACGAAATGTTCGAAAAGTGCGAAAAATGGGCGCCTTATGTAAAAGAAGGCTGTTGGCCCGATTGTGATATGCTGCCACTCGGTAACATTTCAAGAAACGGTACCTGTCACGGTCCTAAAGACAGATATACACAGTTCACCAAGGACGAGCAAATTACACTTATGACCTTGTGGTCGATTTTCCGTTCGCCTTTGATGTTCGGCGGCGAAATGAGAAACAATGACGAGTGGACTTTATCCCTTATGACCAACGCAGAAGTTCTTGATGTCAATCAGAATTCTCACGGAGGCAAGCAGGCTTACCGCGATGAAAACACAATTATCTGGACTGCAACTTCATCGGATAATAAACCCCTTGTGGCAGTATTCAATGTGTCCGATGCAGAAAAAGAAATCACAGTTGATTTGAATAAATATGACTTGGCAGGGGAGCATACTCTCCGCGATTTGTGGGCAAAAGCAGACATCGGTACAATTACCGATAAAATCACCTGCACAGTAAATTCCCACGGCGCAAAACTCTATAAACTAATCTAATGTAGGGCGGGGGCTTGCTCCCGCCGAATAAATAAAGGAGACATCCAAATGCTCAACATCATCACAGGGCGTACAGGTAGCGGCAAAACCCGTTATATCCGCTCACTTGCGGCAGAAATCGCACAAAATTCAAGTGACAAAGCCGTAATCATAGTGCCCGAGCAGTTTTCTTTTGAAACTGAAAGAGGAATGCTTGAAATTCTGGGCAATGAAAAAATAAATAATGTTGAGATTTTAAGCTTTTCGCGCATTGCCGAAAGGCTTTTGTCCCTTTATGGCAAGCTCACCAAAAAAACTGCTGACGACGGCACCCGCGCGGTGCTTATGAGCCTTGCAATTGAAACTCTTGACGATAAATTATCTGCGTTTAACCGTTATCGCAAGTCGCCTGCACTCATCGGCAATCTTCTCGATTTCTACCGTGAAATGAAGAAATGCTGTATCGCGAGCGAACAACTTGCCGTGCTTTCAGAAAAAGTAAAAAAACAGAGCTTTGCCAAAAAGCTTAATGAATTATCCTTGATTTTCGGGTGCTATGATGCCCTTATTACGCAGAATTTCCAAGACGATTGCGCAGAACTCGATATGCTTTATGAATTGCTCGGCGAAGTGCAACATTTTAGCGGTAAAACTGTATTTGTAGATGCATTTTCAGGCTTTTCTGCACAGGAGTATAAAATCCTTGAACGAATTTTAAGTCAGGCAGAAGAAACTTATGTGACTTTTTGTTGCGACACTGCAAAGAATAATGACCGCTACGAGCTTTTCTATAATTCACAGACTGAGATTAAAAAGCTTAAAGCAACGGCTAACCGTGTAAGCGTGAAAATCGCACCCGAAAAGGTACTTTATGCAAAACGCGAATTCAAGGCGGAGCCCCTCAATGTGCTGGAAGAAAATATTTTCACACCCAACGGAGTAAAATATTCCGAAAATGCTGATTGTATAACAATTATGCCCCGCCGTTCAAAAACTGACGAGTGCGACGCCGTTGCGGCAGAAATCAAGCGTCTTGCCCGTGAAGAGAATTACAGATACCGCGACATTGCAGTAATTGAGCGTAGCGAGGGTGCTTATAAAAATGAGCTTGTGTCCTCATTCCGCAAATACGGAATTGATTGCTTCGAGGATAACCGTCAGCCAGTTTTAACACAGCCTCTTATGGTGTTTGTGCTGGCACTTTTTGATATTCTTGTTGACGGCTTGCAGACCGAAACCGTGCTTCGTTTTCTTAAAACGGGGCTTTTCGGCTTTACTGTTGAAGAGATTGCATTAATTGAAGATTACGCTCTTGTATGGCGAATAACGCCGTCTCAATGGCGAAATGAATGGACGGGCAATCCTCGTGGCTTTGGTGTTGAATTTACCGATGACGACAAGAAAAACCTTGAAGCGTTAAACAAACTTCGCGAAAGAATTGTAGCCCCCATTCTCGCACTTAAAAAGCGTGTAGCAGACACAAACGGCGAAGCTATTTCCCGCGAAATATTCACATTCTTACGCACTTGGGGTGTTGACGAAAATCTTAAACGCTTCACCTCGGTGCTTGAAAATAACGGCGAAACCGATTTGGCATTTGAGCAGGGCAGAATATGGAAAATCCTTGCCGAAATTATTGACAGTCTTTATTCTGCGACGGGCAAAGCCGCAATGAGTATGGCACGCTATAAAGAGCTTTTTGAAATATTGGTGTCAACTAAAGATTTGGGTCAGATTCCCAACGGCATTGACGAGGTAATTATCGGCAGTGCAGACCGTATCCGTGCCGCCGCACCCAAAGCCGTGTTCATTGTGGGCGCAAATACGGGCGTATTCCCAATGGAATCAAGCGGGGGAGTTCTGCTCTCTGATACCGAGCGTTGCGAGCTTATTGAAAACGGCGCAGACCTTGTTTCAAATCTTGAATATAACAGTGTCAGTGAGCGTTTTATTGCTTATCACGCATTGACCCTTGCAACTGAAAAACAATATATTTCATATAGTGCTATTGATGCGTCTTCTGCGACACTCACACCCTCTGAAATTGTGGGCGAAATTATGGGCATTTTCCCCAATTGCAGAATTTACAACGAGTGCGCTACAGATAAAATTGAAAGCCGTAAATCAGCATATACCGCCTTTGCAGAAGAAAAAGATACATCTTCTGTGCTTGGTGCAACTCTTTATGAGTATTTTAAGAATAACGGCTCATCATCAGAGCTTGCAATGCTTCAAAAAATCAATAAGAAAGAATTCTTACTTGAAAATAAAGAACTTGCAACTGAACTTTTCGGCAAGAGTATGTATATCTCTGCTTCAAAAACCGAGAAATTCTATAAATGCCCATTCGGGTATTTCTGCGAATACGGCATTAAAGCAAAGCCTCGCCGAGAAGCAGAAATGGACCCTGCCCAGACAGGTACTTTAGTCCATTTTGCCCTGGAAAGATTTTTGCGTGAAAATCCAAAAAACGAATTTACGCATTTTGATGTGGATACAGTACGCGAAAAAATCAATGAAATAATTGACGATTATGTGCTTGAAAGACTTGGCGGATATCGTGAGGCAACCGCAAGCTTTATCCGTACAATAAGCCTTATAAAAGAAAACACCGTGCGAATTGTCTTGCACCTTGTTGACGAATTCTCACACAGCCGATTTATGCCCGTGGATTTCGAGCTTTCCATCAATAACGATGGCGATATTTTGCCCTATCTTATTGACCTTGAAAACGGCGGTACGGTAAAAATCATCGGTAGCGTTGACCGTGTTGATGCATACAAAACCGAAGAAAATACCTTTATCCGCGTAATCGATTACAAAACAGGCGGTAAAAAGTTTGAATTATCCGAGGTTTTCGGCGGACTCAATATGCAAATGCTCATTTATCTTTTTGCAATCTGGCAAAACGGCGGCAAGCGTTATGAAAATGTGTTGCCCGCAGGTATTCTGTATTTTCAGGCAAAAAGCCCGCGAATCAGCTCATCTATGCTTTCAAGAGATGCCGATGCTTCAGCGGCAAGAGCCAAAATGAACGCAAATCTTAAAATGAGCGGTATGGTGCTTAATAATATTGATGTAATTGACGCTATGGAAAAAGACGGCGCTAATGTGTTTATCCCCGCAAAGCTTGATAAAAACGGCAATGCGGCGGGCAATGTTATTTCAATTAAAAAGCTGGAATTACTTCGCGAAAAGGTGAATGGTAATATTCGCAAAATGGCAGAAAGTCTGCAAGACGGTGAAATTCAGGCTTTGCCCGTTGATAAAGGATGTACTTATTGTAAATACCGTGATGTCTGCAAGCGTGAAGAGGATGACGAAATCCGCGAAATCGAGGCTTTTGGCTTCAACGATGCTTTGAATATGTTAGGGGGCGACAACGATGAGTAGAAATTGGACACCCGCACAACAAAATGCCATCGATTCCCGCAATGGTACAGTTCTCGTTTCTGCGGCGGCAGGCTCCGGCAAAACCGCCGTTCTTGTTCAGCGTGTAATTGAGCGCCTTACCGATAAAGAAAACCTCACACCCGTTGAAAATTTGCTTGTTGTAACCTTCACAAAAGCCGCGGCGGCAGAAATGCGCGAGCGTATTTCAAAGGAGCTCGGCAATCTTATTGAAAAAAATCCCGCAGATTCCTTCCTCAAAAGGCAAAGAATGTTTTTGCCCAACGCAAGCATCTGTACAATGGATAGCTTTTGCAGTCGGCTTGTAAAAGAGAATTTCCAAAATCTTGATATATTGCCCGATTTCACACTTATGAGTGATAACGAGCACGAAATGCTCAAAAAAGAAATCGTAGCACAGGTGCTTGACGAAATGTACAACAACCCGTCAGTTGAAGATACAGCACTTTTAGAGCTTTTCAGCAACGGCAGAAATGATGAGAATTTGATTAAATCAATTCTCTCAATTTATGAATTCTCAATGGCGGCACCTTACCCTGAAAAATGGATTGACGAGCATTTTGCATTTTACTTTGAAAACAATCCCGTCGAACAGAGCATATGGGGTAAATATGCCCTCTCAAAGCTTAAAAGCGTGCTTTTACACATTAAAACAAAGATTGATAAAATCATACTTGACGCAGGCGACGGTAAAGTGGGCACCTTTGCAAGAAGTAGCCTTGACCCTGTTTATTTTGATGTAACCCACGCAATTGAGCTTATTGAAAATGGTGGCGAATGGGACGAAATCAAATATATTGTTGATAACTTGAAATTCGGCAAAACAGTTCGCTTTTCCGCCGATGAAAAAGATGATTTATATTATGAAATATCGGAGCGCCGTGATACAATAAAAGCCAAAGGCGGCGATTTTGATTTGGCGCGTAAGTTTATCTCTTGCACCTCTGCAGAATTTTGCGAGGATTTGGAATATTTGCGCCCAATAATGCACTCATTTAAAAATTGTGTGCAGAACTTCTCAAACCGACTTTTAGAAGTGAAAAAAGAGAAGAATTCATATTATTTCTCCGATATTCTTCATATGACCTTGAGCCTTTTAGTCGCACCCGACGAAAATGGTGTTATGCAGCGTTCTGATTTGGCTATCGAATTATCTGAAACCTTTGACGAAATTCTTATAGACGAATTTCAGGATACCAACGAGGCACAGAATTTCCTCTTTGATGCCATTTCAAAGGATTCAAAAAATAAATTTATGGTTGGCGATGTCAAGCAAAGTATTTACCGCTTCCGTCAGGCAAATCCCGAAATCTTCTTGCGATTCAAAGAGCAGTTTGAAGATTTCAAAGGTGATAATTACCCTGCAAAAATTTCCCTTGACCGCAATTTCAGAAGCCGTAAGGGTATTACAGAGGGCATAAACTTCTTTTTCAATATCTTAATGACCAAAAAGCTTGGTGATATTGATTATAAACAAGGCGAGCAGCTGGTTTTTGCCGCCGATTACAGCGAAACCGATAATGCCGATACAGAAGTTCATATTGTTGAAGCCCCGCACCCCTTGGCATCAAATCTTGCAAACGAAGCCCGATATATCGGCAAGCTTATTAAGGATACCGTTGAAAGCGGAATGCTTGTGGGCAGAAAAGGGGAGGAGCGCCCCGTAAAATACAGCGATATCTGTATTTTACTTCGTGCCGCAAAAAGTCAGGCACCTGTAATTGCACGCGAATTGACTTTAATGGGAATTCCCGTGCATTATAAAAAGAACGGCGGTTTTTTCGACAATGCAGAAATTGTCACAATGCTCTCACTCTTGCGTGTAATTGACAATCCCGTGCAGGATGTTCCGTTGATGTCCGTAATGCTCTCACCTATGTTCCCCTTTACCGAGGACGATTTGGCGCGTATGCGCGTAAACGACAGCCAAGGTTCAATTTATACCTTGCTTAAGAATAATTACGACACCGACGAAAAGGCGAAATATTTTCTTGACACAATCAATATGCTTCGTACCTTGTCAGTTACCTTGAGCGTCAGCGGACTTATCCGCAGAATTTTTGAAATTACTTCGTATGATAGCGTAGTCGGTGCAATGGACGGCGGCGAAAAGCGTGAGCTTAATCTTCGTATGCTTATAAACTACGCCGACACTTACGAGAAAAACGGCCATTACGGACTTTCGGGCTTTATCCGTTATGTTGACAGACTTCGCGAAAACAATTTTGACCTTGAAGACGCAAATCTTATTTCAGAATCTGATAATGTTGTGCGAATTATGACAATTCATAAGAGTAAGGGCCTTGAATTCCCCGTGGTCATTGTAGCGAATTGCTCTGCCCGTGGTAAGTCAGAAAGTGAAAAAGCTCTTGTGGATAAAACAATGGGCGTTGCAACTCTGCGTTATGATAAGGATTTGCATAAAGAATTTGAAACCCAGCCGTATACCTCGGTTAAGCTTAAAAATAGCTGGGAGAGTAAAAGCGAAGCCCTGCGCGTGCTTTATGTTGCAATGACAAGAGCAAAAGAAAAGCTTTATCTTGTTGGCAGTCTTTATGAACCCGATTCAGCAATACGCAAGCTTTATTGCGATAAATACAACGGTTCAGACGACAATACTATACCTCTGTATTCCTGCTCAAGCTTCATGCAATGGATTTTGCTCTGTATGCTTTCTCACCCGTCAATGAAAGAATATGTCGCTGAAAGCAAATTTTCAGCCTGCCGTGCAATTCCTACCGAAAGCAATATAAAACTCGTTTTCGGTGAAGCCCCCGCAGAAGAAACAGGGGAGGAGCTTGAAAAAACTACTGCCCGGCCCGACGGTGAATTGTTGTCAGAAATTGAGAAAAAGGTGAATTTTATTTATCCCTTTGCCTCACTTTCAGGCACATCAATAAAATATACCGCGTCTAATATGGATGCCGAAACTAAAAATCAGTATCTTGCCAGTGAGAGCCCCGCATTTATGGGCGAGGGGGAACTTACCCCCGCACAGCGCGGTACACTTTTGCATCGCTTTATGGAAAAATGCAATTTTGCCGCTGCAGCTCAGAATACCAATGCCGAGCTTGACCGTTTAAAAGAAAACAAAGCGTTTTCACCAATTGAGGCACAGGCTATAAATGTGAATAAAATTTCCGAATTCTTTAAAAGTGATGTTTACCGCAGAATTCGGGGTGCAGAAAAATTCTTGCGTGAGCAGGAATTCACAATGAGCATTCCTGTAAGCGATATCAACCCCGATTTGCCCGAAATGCAAGAAAAAGCCGTGGTGCAGGGCGTAATCGACGCACTTTTAATCAATGGTAAAAACGGCGAGATTATCGACTATAAAACCGATAAAGTCAAAACCGAAGAAGAACTCTGTGACAAATACCGTCAGCAGATGCGTGTTTATAAAAAAGCGGCAAAAGAGTGCTTCGGGCTTGAAGAAGTTAATGTAACTCTCTATTCATTCAGCCTTTCAAAAGAAATTTATGTAAAACTTTAAAAAAATACTTGATTTTTGTATTTTCTTGTGCTAAACTTATTAGGCTATGTAAATAAGTACTGAAAGAGGTGACAATTGTCATGAAACAGGGACTCCATCCTGAGTATAAAACAGTAACAGTTAAGTGTGCTTGCGGTGCAACATTTGAAACTCGCTCAACTAAGAATGACCTTAAAGTTGATATCTGCTCAAATTGCCACCCGTTCTTCACAGGTAAGCAGAAGCTTGTTGATACAGGCGGACGTGTTGACAGATTTAACAAGCGTTATAATCTCTCAAAATAAGTTAAACGACATTACGGTGGTACAATTATGTGCCACCTTTTGTTTT
>CAZTLU010000061.1:6780-8992 GCA_964614605.1 uncultured Eubacteriales bacterium | reverse complement strand
TTTTAAGGAATTGAATCCCTCCACCGCGTTCCGCGGTCCCCCTCCCTTTGACAAGGGAGGCTTTTTATTATTCAATTACCTTGTATCCTTTATCTTCAACTGCTTTTTTGAGGGTTGCTACACCCAAATCTGCGTCGAGAGTTACAATTGCAGTACCGTCTTTATGGCTTACAACTGCTTCACGAACTTCGGCAAACTCCTCAAGAGTTTTCTTAACATTTGCTTCGCAGTGAGGGCACATCATGCCTTCGATTTTCATTGTGATTTCCATTGTTTTTTGCTCCTTTATTTTAGATTTTATTTTTTTATCTTTTTTCGCATTGCGGATGTCCTTGAAGTTAAGCCGTAACGCATTTGATACTACACAAAATGAGGAAAGGCTCATTGCCGCCGCCCCGAACATTGGGTTGAGTTCCCAACCGAAAAGGCTTATGAATGCACCTGCGGCAAGGGGAATTCCTATTATGTTATAGAAAAATGCCCAGAAAAGATTTTCGTGGATATTACGAAGTGTCGCACGGCTGAGTCTGATTGCGGCGGGCACATCTGAAAGTCGGCTTTTCATAAGAACTATGTCAGCCGCGTCGATTGCGATGTCCGTACCGGCACCGATTGCAATGCCTATATCTGCTCTGGTGAGTGCGGGGGCATCGTTTATGCCGTCGCCCACCATTGCGACCTTGCCGTTGTCTTTTAGTTTACGAATAACTGCTTCTTTGCCGTCGGGCAGAACGCCTGCAATAACCTCGTCAACGCCTGCGATTTTACCGATTGCGTTGGCGGTTTTTTCGTTGTCGCCCGTGAGCATTACCACTCGGATACCCATATTCTGAAGCTCTTTTATGGCTTCGGGGCTGTCCTCTTTAATCACATCGGCTACTGCAATTATGCCCAGAAGTTTGTTTTCTATGCTGAAAAGCAAGGGTGTTTTACCCTCGTCGGCAAGCTTTTCGGCGGTTTTAACTGTGTTTTCGTCAACCGTGATTTGCTCACTTATGAATTTAAGGCTACCGCCGAAAAGAGTTTTACCGTTTATTTCTGCGGTAATGCCGTTACCTGAAAGTGCTTTAAAATTCTGCACATCTGTGAGTGTAAGGCTCATTTCTTCGCCCTTTTGGGTAATCGCCTTTGCAAGCGGATGCTCGCTCTTGATTTCAAGGGAATATGCAAGGCTCAAAAGCTGTTCTTCGCTGATATTTTCTGCGGAGATTATATCAGTAACCTTTGGTTGACCAAGAGTTATTGTGCCCGTTTTGTCGAGTACAACGGTATTTACTCTGCCTGTTTCTTCAAGCGATACGGCAGTTTTAAAGAGAATTCCGTTTTTAGCGCCCACTCCGTTACCTACCATAATGGCAACGGGAGTTGCAAGCCCCAAGGCGCAGGGACAGCTGATTACAAGCACCGAAATACCGCGAGCCAAAGCGAAGCCTACAGTTTGTCCCATAATGAGCCATACAATAATTGTGATTACCGCGATTGTGATTACGGCGGGCACGAATATACCCGACACCTTATCGGCAATTTTCGCGATTGGTGCTTTTGTGGAAGCGGCGTCACTAACCATTTTGATAATCTGTGAAAGAGTTGTATCTTCTCCCACACGCAAGGCTTCACATTTTATAAATCCCGATTGATTGAGCGTTGCGGCGGATACTCTGTCCCCTGCCGATTTATCAACCGGAATACTCTCACCCGTGAGCGCGGATTCATCAACGGCAGTTGAGCCATCGAGAATTACACCGTCAACAGAAATCTGTTCACCTGGGCGCACAACGAATATATCACCTTTTTGCACTTGGTCGATTGGCACTTCGGTTTCAACGCCGTTTTTGAGAATTACCGCCGTTTTGGGAGCCAATTTCATAAGACCTTTAAGTGCGTCCGTGGTTTTGCCCTTTGAACGAGCTTCAAGCATCTTACCAACGGTAATAAGTGTCAAAATCATTGCGGCAGATTCAAAATAGAACTCGTGCAACCAATGATGAGCCATATCGGCACTTACTGCAGTCATTTTGAAAAGTGCATACACGCTATAAACGAATGACGCACCCGAGCCGAGAGCTACAAGGGTATCCATATTGGGTGATTTGTGCAAAAGACCTTTAAATCCGTTAATAAAGAATTTTTGGTTGATTACCATTATGATTGCGGTCAAAAGCAACTGCAAAATGCCGATTGCAAGTGGGTTGCTTGATAAAATTTCGGGCAA
>CAZTLU010000061.1:0-6680 GCA_964614605.1 uncultured Eubacteriales bacterium | reverse complement strand
GCATTAACGGCTTTTTCAACTCGCGAAACGCAGGCGGCACAGCTCATACCCGTAACATTATATTGCGTCATAATTTCACCTACTTCATAAGCTTTTGCAAGGTTGCAAGCAAATCGTCAACAGTTTCGGTTTTGCCTGCCTTGATGTCGTCGGCAACGCAGGTTTTTATATGATTTGAAAGTAATTCTTTATTGAAAGCATTGAGTGCCGCATTCACGGCTGACACCTGTACTATTATGTCCGTGCAATAGGCATTTTTCTCAACCATACCCTTGATTCCGCGGATTTGACCTTCAATACGGTTAAGTCGATTGATTAGTGCCTTATATTCTTCTTCACTACGGATTTTTGTCTTACAACATTCGCAAGTATTGCTCATAAAACCACTTCCTTTACTCAATTAGATTATATACCCTATAGGGGTATGTGTCAAGGTGCAAAAAAACCTTCCCCTGCAGAGTGGAAGGTGCCGAGAAACGAGGCGGAAGGGGGGATTTTAACCCCTCAGTCAACTTCGTTGACAGCTCCCCTTTCAGGGGAGCCGAGATACATTTTGTATTATTTATTAAAATGTTCGCGTGAAGCTGTAAGTGTATTTTTAAGAAGCATCGTAATCGTCATTGGTCCTACGCCACCGGGAACGGGAGTGATGAATGAGCATTTGTCTTTTACTGCTTCAAAATCCACATCGCCGCAAAGCTTACCCTCTGCATTGCGGTTCATACCGACATCAATTACAACTGCACCGTCTTTCACCATATCGGGTGTGACGAAATATGCAATACCAACTGCAGCAACGAGAATATCTGCACGGCGTGTTACTTCTGCCAAATCCTTTGTTCTTGAATGGCAGATTGTGACCGTACCATTTTGACCGAGCAAGAGCATTGCCATGGGCTTGCCCACAATATTACTTCTGCCGATTACTACGCATTCCTTACCCTCAACAGAAATATTGTAATATTTGAGCATTTCCATAATTCCTGCAGGTGTGCAAGGTAAAAACGAGTGGTCGCCAATCATAATATGTCCTGTATTTACGGGATGGAATGCGTCAACATCCTTATGGGGAACGATTGCGTTAATAACTGCTTTCTCGTCAATCTGCTTTGGCAACGGCAACTGACAGAGAATTCCGTCAACTTCCGTATCGTTATTAAGTTTTTCAACTAATTCGAGCAATTCTTCAGTTGTGGTTTCTTCGGGGAGAGCATATTCAAATGACTCCATTCCCACCTGCTCACAACCTTTTTTCTTATTGTTCACATAAACGCGAGAGGCTTGGTTATTGCCAACGATTATAACTGCAAGTCCTGTTGATTTGCCTTGATTTTTAAGAACTTCGACCTCTGCCTTGATTTCCTCGCGTACTGCCGCCGAAACCTCTTTACCGTCGATAAGCTTATACATTTTCTTGCACCTCCGCGGTGTCTTTTTTCGCTTTATTAAGCTGAATAAATTTATAAATAGTAATCACCGTGCAAACTAACACAAGAACAAAAGAAATTACTTGAGAAATTCTTAAGTTTGTGTCGCCGATATAAAGGCTGTCTGTGCGAAGTCCCTCAACAACTGTTCTTTCAAGTCCATAAATTATGCCGTAGCCCAAGAAAAGCTGACCGTCGAATTTGTGGAATTTCTGACAAACAATATAAAGGATTACAAAACCTAAAAGACACCAAAGTGACTCATAAAGGAATGTGGGATGAACGGGTAAATCGGGGTCCATTTCGATTCCGTTCTGTGCGAATTCTGCTTGATGGCTGTTTATGTAAGCCACCACCTTATCACTTGTCATACCCCATGGGAGAGTTGTGTTTGTGCCGAATGCCTCTTGGTTTGTATAGTTACCCCATCTGCCGATACCCTGACCGATGAGCAGGCTCATTCCCGCCAAATCGAGAAGCTTTAAAAAACTTAAATCAACCTTTTTGCATACAAAATATGCCGCAATGAGAGCGCCGATAATTCCGCCGTAAATGGCAAGTCCGCCATTCCAGATTTGCACTATCTCATCAAGGTTATTTTTAAAATAATCCCATTCAAATATTACATAGTAGGCACGGGCACCGATAATTCCGCCGATTGTACCCCAGATGAGCACATCAAGCATTTTGTCGATGCTCATTTTCCAGACATAAGCCTTTCTTCCGCCGAAAAGCACCGCAAGGGTAAAGCCAAAGGCGATAATCGCACCGTAAAATTTAATTGAAATTGTATTGTCGCCAAAGGGAATTTCAACAAGTGTGTCATACACATCAAATTCCCAGCCAAGTCCGGGGAAAAGCACCTCGGTATAACCTGACAACCATCTCATATTAGTCACTTCCTCAGTTAGGTAAAATTACTGACATTGCTGAATTTTCAAGATTGATTGCACTGCGGAGTCTGTTATCAACATCCTCTGCGGTAATGCTTTCAAGAACTGCCAATTGGTCGAAAATTCCGTCACCGTTGAAATATTCGCCAACAAGTGAATTTGCAAGAGAGTCAACATCGTTGAAATTCATAATGAAGTTGCCGTAATGTTTTTTCTTAATCCTGTCAAATGCCTCACGGTCAACACCCTCTGCCATAACACGACGAAGCTCTTCGGTAATTCTTTCGCGGACTGTGTCATAATCGTTGCTCTCGCCATTGAAAAGGTGTGCTGAGTAGCCATAGCCCTCAAAATATTCTGCGTCAAATGTGGTGTTGATAAGTCCCTCGTTAAGAAGTGACTCATAAAGAGGTGAGGTTTTGCCTGCAACAATATCAAGAAGAATTGTGCTTTCGAGTGACTCTTTGAGAGTTCTTTCGGGAGTTTTGATGTCCTCTTTAAAGCCGATTGCAAAAATAGGCATTGCAACGCTGAGTTTATGCTCAACCTTATCTGCCACAACTGCAGCGGGCTCAATCATAAATTTACGGTCAATCTTTTTGCACTCTTTGGGCTTAATCATTTTGTCCGCCATATTGAGAACCTGCTCAACAGTTACATTACCCGCAACGGCAAGCGCCATATTTGCAGGGTTATAGAAGGTTTCATAGCACTCATAAAGCAAATCTGCAGTAATATGGCTGATTGACTCAACCGTGCCCGCAATGTCAATTCTTACGGGGTGCTGATGATAGAGCGCACGAAGAAGCTCAAAATGTGAGCGCCAGCCGGGCTCATCCTGATACATATTGATTTCCTGACCGATAATGCCCTGCTCTTTCTGAACGGTTTTTTCGGTGAAATAGGGGTTCTGTACAAAATCAAGAAGAATTTCAAGAGAAGCCTCTAAATTGCCGCTGCACTGAAAAAGATAGCAGGTTTTGTCAAATGAAGTATAAGCATTGGCGTTTGCACCTGTTTTTGCATAGCGTGCAAAGGCATCAAGCTCTTCGCTTTCAAAAAGCTTATGCTCAAGGAAATGGGCAATACCCTCGGGAACGGTGGTATACTCCTTTTCGCCCTCTAATTTAAAACAAGTGTCAATTGAGCCGTATTTTGTGCCGAAAACCGCATAGGTTGAGGCATAGTTTTCTTTGGGATAAACAAAAATTTTAAGTCCTGAAGTGTGGTCGATTTCAAAATAGCGCTCGCCCAGCAATTCATTTTTAATCTCTTTAATATTGCTCATTTTACTCTGCCTCCCCTGTCAAAAGATAAATTGTGTCAACAGTTACGCGCTTTGCGCATTCTGTTACCTGCTCGCGAGTAACCCCTGCAATAAGGTCTGCATATTCCTTACCGCTGACAAGAGTTTCATCAAGAGCCTGTGAGCCATAGAAGGTGCAAACTGCGGCAGGTGAATCCTCAACGCCCTTGAAAGAGTCGCAAAGAGCGATTATTGATGAGTCGAATTCTTCATCTGTAAATTCGCCTTTTTTCATAATATCAAGCTGATTAAGGATTTCGTTCTTTGCCTTTTCATAATTCTGATTTTCGATACCGCTCTGAATAAAGATAATACCTTTATCACGCACAATTCTTGAATTACAATAATAGCAAAGGCTCATTTTTTCACGCACATTCATAAAAAGTCGTGAGTAAGGTCCGCCGCCGAAAATATCGGTCATTACGCGGTAAGCAAAGTAATTATCGTCAGCGTCTTTCATACCTGTACGAAGGCCCATAACAAGCTTTGCCTGTGTAATATCCATTGTTTCTTTGTAACAGCGGATTTCGTCTGCCTTTTCAATGAAGATTGACTCAAGCTTTGCTACTTCACGGTTTTCAATACCGTTAGCAAATTCTGTGAATTTATTCTTAAGCATTTCGCCGTCAAGACTGCCGCAGGCGGTAATAACGATTGTTGCGGTGCTCAGCATATTTTCATACGCCTCAAAAAGTGCCTTGCTGTTAAGGGCTTTAACATCTTTGTAAAGCTTTTCGCGGTCAATTCCGTAAGGCTCGTCCTTACACATAAGCTGACGAAGACGAGAAATCGCATAAGCTCGCTTATCGTTCTTTTCAGCATCAAGATTTTCAAGAGTGAAACGGATTTCGCGAGCTGTGTTTACCTCTTCAAATTCGCCGTTTTCTGCGTTGGGATTGGAAATAATATCTAAAAGAAAATCAACTGCATCCTCTGAAATTTTTCTGCCGTCAAGAGAAAAACGGTCGTCGGGCACTTCGATTGAGAAACGCATTTTCACATCTTCACCCGCGCACATAATTCCCGAGTCAAAATCTGCACCGTAAAGGCTTTCAACCTTTGAGTTGAATTCCTTAACAGTTTTATAAGACTTTGAAGTGTGGCTCATAAAGGATGAGAGCACATTCTGTGCCGCAAGTTCTTCTGTTATGGGCATACAAAAATCAATTCTGATACAGTTTGTCTTGAATTTATCACTGTTTATGCACAAAAGCTTTACGCCTTTTGCAATTTCTGTGTAGTTCATTACAAATCCTCCAAAAATAAATATATATTCAAATACAGACAGATATTTTACCACACTTTTCTTATAATGAAAAGAACTATTTTGAAACTTGTATTATTTTCTGTTTATTTTTCCCTTTTTGTGAGCAAAATAAACAAGAAGGTGAGAAAAGCCGAACCAAATACGGTTTTTGACGGCATCTTTTCGCCTATTCTTCGTTAAAAATCTTGTAATACGGCAGTATTACGGCGATTTTATGCCTTGAATATGCCAAAAATCTACTCGTCAAAAACTGCCTTGCACCGTAAATACTTGAAATTCAGATGAATTTTTGCTTTTGAGACCGTAGGTTTGCTGACGCAAACCAAGGGTGAAAAAGCGAAAATTCGCTTAAGTTCTGTGTTTACGGCGTGTTTGGTTCGACTTTTCTCACCTTAAGCATATTAAATTTTTGTTAAAGAACCAAGAAACTTATTGACTTTAAAATAAAATTACAATAAAATAGATAAGATATTTGTTTTTCAATATTTTTTACTAATCAGGTGTAATTAAATGAAGTTAGTTTACAACATTCAAAAGGCGGGAATGAGCATTGTTGTTGATAGACTTTTAAAGTATATCGACCGCGACCCGCAGGCTAATATTGTTAAGCTTGCAGACCGCATTGAGCCTATTTTCAGCAAGATTTTCCCTCCTGAAAACTTCAAAAAAATAAAAGAGATTGCCAATGATAAAGATAATGTGTGGACTCAGTTTGCACTTGGTATTATCAAGGATATTGACCACAGTGTAATCAAGCAGATGCTTATTTCTTTCGGTATTGATGCGGGCTATTACGGTACAAAAGCCGTGCGTGCAAACCGTGAGAAATACAAGTGCAACATTCCTTTTAATATTCTGTTTGACCCCACAAGTGCCTGCAACCTCAATTGTAAGGGATGTTGGGCGGCAGAATACGGCCACAAGCAGAACTTAAGCCTTGAAGAAATGCAGAGCATTGTAACCCAAGGCAAAGAGCTTGGTTGTCATTTCTATTGGCTTACAGGCGGCGAGCCTCTTATTAAGAAAAAAGAGGTTCTTGAAATCTGCCGTAACAATAAAGACTGCATTTTCTTAATCTTCACAAACGCAACTCTTGTTGACGAAGAATTCTGCAAGGCTATGAATGAATGCGGAAACATCACACTTGCTTTGAGCATTGAGGGCAGTGAGGAATCTAATGACTGGCGACGCGGTGAGGGTGCATATGCCACCACCATCAAGGCTATGGATTTACTCAAAAAGAACAAGTGTATTTTCGGTGTTTCAGTTTGCTATACAAGTAAAAACTTGCCCGTTGTTACAAGTGACGAGTTTGTTGATATGATTATCGACAAGGGCGCAAAGTTTATGCTCAACTTTAACTATATGCCCGTGGGTCACGGTGCAGATGTGAGCCTTATCCCCACACCCGAGCAGAGAAAAGAGCTTTATTTCTGGAATAAGAAAATGCGTAACGGCAAAACCGGCAAGCCCATTTTCATTATGGATTTCCAAAATGACGGCGAATATGTTGGCGGTTGTATTGCAGGCGGAAGAAACTATTTCCACATCAACTCTGCAGGTGATATTGAGCCCTGCGTGTTTATTCACTATTCGGACTCAAACATCAGAACTCATACTCTTTTAGAGGCACTCAAAAATCCGTTATTTATGGCTTATTATCATAATCAGCCGTTTAATGACAATCATTTAAGACCCTGCCCAATGCTTGAAAATCCCGAAAGACTTCGCGAGATGATTAAAGAGACGGGCGCAAAGAGTTCTGACCTTGAGCGTCAGGAAAGTGC
>CAZTLU010000060.1:0-8999 GCA_964614605.1 uncultured Eubacteriales bacterium | reverse complement strand
TATTGAAAAAGTTTTTGATTTTATTAATAATTTTTACCTCTTTAAATTTTAATAAAGCCTGTTACATTTGAGTCGATAGGCTTCTTGTTGACCTTGTCCTTGCTGTTGGTGATGCGGTATCTACCGTTGATTTCATCGCCGTCATAGATGTAATATGTACCGCTGATAGTTTTAAACGATTTTTCAGCATAAACATTCGCATACAGGGGCTCATTTTTGAGGACAAGCTTGTCGCCTGCGCTGACATCCTCATCCTTTTCGCCGTAAAGAATTTCGCTTACTCTCGCCTGAACCTCTGCATATCTGTCCCCGAGTGCCTTTTTGCGTGCCGCGCCTGTGCCGTATTTACCGTCAAGAACTTCTTCAGCAAGTGTCTGTACAGACTTCTTTGAAACTGAAAGACTTGCCACAAGTGACACATAATCCTTATATGCGATATTCATATCGACATCGCCGTCAATGCCATCAACCTTGCCTGAAGATGTGTACTGCCAAATGCCGTAAGCGCCTTTAAATGTAACTTCATCATTGTACTGTGCGAGCCAAATATCGTATTTCTTAAAGATTTCTTCGGTGAAGTAGTTTGTGAGCCAATGCTTGTTAGCATAAATCATCACATAGTAGCCGTTCTCATCAATCTTTGAACAGAAAGCGTCAGCGATTGCAGAAACCGTTTCCTTGCCGAGCTCTGCAACATCTGCCTCTTCCATATCGAAGACGATAGGATATTCAAAGCTTTTATCCTTAATCCATTCAAGACAGCATTCAGCTTCTTTAACAGCTAATTCGGGTGTGTTCGCATAAGAATAGTGATACACACCGAGGGGCAAGCCCACCGCTTTTGCTCCCTGATAATGTTTTTCAAACATCTTGTCTTTTTGTGACTGTCTGCTACCGTAGCCACAGCGGATAAAAGCGAACTGAACACCGTCTGCCTTTACCTTCGCCCAATCAACTGACTTTTGATGTGTTGATACATCAATTCCTTTGTAATTTGCCATTGTTATTCCTCCTATTTATAAAATTCTTCAAGGTAATCAATTCTGTGGTTTACGACCTTAATTTCTTTGTCGTGAACCGTTTCGTGCTGCTCTAATTTATATACGCGGTCAATAACCTGATTATGCTTATCAACCTTTTTTCGAGTTGAGTTATTTTGTAATCAATTAAAGCCATAGTTTTGCTATGCTGTGACTTTGAACTCACCATACATACAACAAGTGAAAAAACACCGCCAAGCAATGCCGCCCCTATGTTATTGAGTGGTATTTATTGTTTAATGCGTGGCAAATTTCACATCTCATTTTTGATGCTGATTTTAACTAATTTTGTATTGAGTATATTTATTTTTATGATATAATTATTTTAAATAAATTTAATTTACAAAAGGAGGAAAATTTATGGCAAAAACTAAAACAAAGGTTAATTCTGGACTAACTTTGAAACACAAAATCGGTTATGGTTTAGGTGATGCGGGTGGTTGTATGACCTTTGCTCTTATGGGCAGTACCTTTGCTATGTACTGCACTGACGCACTGAAAATTGATACAGATTTGCTTGCAATTCTTCTTGCGGTATGGAATGTGTGGGATTTTATCAATGACCCACTTATGGGAGCATTTATGGATAAAGCCTTTGCCAAAAAGCATAATGCAAAGGGCAAATTCCGTCCATGGTTATTGAGAAGTGCGCCACTTGTGTGCGTAAGCTTTATTGCACTTTGGTCTGTCCCATCACTTTTTGAAGGTCTTTCACTTGTATGCGTACTTTTCGGGCTCAAGATACTCTATGAGGGTGCATACACAATGTTCAACATTCCAATGGGCTCACTTTTATCGGCAATGGCTGACAATGACAAGGAAAGAGCTACACTTTCTTCAGCAAGAGGTTTTGGTTCTGCCGTGGGTAATGCAATTCCCATTGTACTTATGCCTATGCTTATTAAAAAATTCGGCCAGACAAATGCTACAGGTTACGCCATCGGTGCTGTTGCCTGTGCGGTAATCGGCTTTGTAATGTGTCTTGGTCACTATGCACTTACAGAAGAGCGTACCACTATAGAAAATGAAGTTAAAGAGCAACAGAATATTAAGTTTAGCGATATTCTCAATGTGTTCCGCGTGAATCGTCCTTTCCTTGCTCTTTGTATTCATGGACTTTGCATTTGTACAATGCAGTATGTAAGCTCTACTCTTAATAACTATATGTTCTCTGTGGTTTATGGTGACCTTGCCCTTATAACCTATGGCACCGTGCTATCTGCACCGTTTATGATTGCCACTCTCGTCGGCGGTCCTTATCTGGCAAAGAAATTCGGTCTCGAACGATTTATCCGTTTTGGTCTTCTTATCGGTGCAGTAATGTATGTAGCACTTTTTGGTCTTCATATGGCAATTGATGTCAACCCTTATGTACATATTATCATCAGCAATATTGCTATGGGACTTGCAAGTATGTCAATCTATATGCAATGGGGTTTGGTGAGCGAAGCTATCGATTATAACGAAATGATTACGGGTAAGAGAACTGAAGGCTCAATTTACGGCACATTCAATCTCTCTCGCCGTGTTGGTCAGACTATCGGCAACTCTGCCGCTGTTATGATGCTCGGTTGGATTGGCTATAACGCTGACCTTGCGGTACAGACACCAACTACTGTAACAGGAATCAAGATTATTTGTGTACTTCTGCCCGGTATTTTCATAATGGGTTCTTGGGCTGCATTCAAATTCCTTTGGAATATGGATGATGAAACAAGACAAAAGATTGATGAATTTAAGAAAGCACAAAAGGAGCAGTAATTATGAATAAAATCCTTTCTACTTCCTGCGGTGAAATTAAAGGTACGGACTGTAATCTTGACGGAGTTATTGCTTTTAAGGGCATCCGCTATGCAACTGCTGAAAGATGGGCATATCCTGAAATTGTCACCGAATGGCAAGGCGTTTATGACGCGACCAATTATGGTAATTGTTCATATCAGCCGAGGGCTTTTTATAACGAAGAAGAAAACCTCGGTAAAATCTTTTACTATAACGAATTCCGTAAGGGTGAAACATACACTTATGACGAGGATTGTTTATTTCTCAATATCTGGACACCCGAAAATGCGACAACCGACAGTAATTTACCCGTTTTAGTGTATATTCACGGGGGTGGGTTTACAGGCGGTTGCGGCCACGAAAAGCATTTTGACGGTTCCGTATGGGCACAAAAAGGTGTTGTTGCGGTAACAATCAACTACCGTCTTGGTCCTATGGGATTTGTTTGTCTGCCTGAGCTTAAAGAAGAAGCAGGTCACACAGGTAACTACGGACTTTATGACCAAATGGCAGCACTTGAATGGGTGAAAAACAATATTTCAGCCTTTGGCGGTGACGGAGATAAAATCACAATTATGGGACAAAGTGCAGGAGCAATGAGTGTTCAATATCTTTGTCAAAGTGACTTAACTGACGGACTTTTCTGCGGTGCAGTTATGTCAAGCGGTGTGGGAATGGGTTCAATGTTTACGAGCACTGCCGAAAAAAAATACACCTTCTGGCAGGAAGTTATGAAGATGACAGGCGCAACTACTCTTGATGAATTCCGCAAGATTTCCCCTGAAAGACTTTTTGAAGAATGGGGAAAAGCACAAAAGCAGGTCAAGGGTGGTATGATGGCAACTTTTCCCGTAAAAGACGGAGAGTTTATCAAGGAAGGCGCAATGCCGAAAAAAATTCCATATATGGTCGGTTCAACAAGTCACGATATGGCTCCTGCAATACTTTATGGTACAACTAAAAAATGGAGCATAAAAAACGACGCTTACATCTGGCACTTTGACCGTATGCTTCCCGGTGACGACAAGGGCGCATGGCACAGCAGTGATTTGTGGTATTGGTTCGGCACTCTTAAAAATTGCTGGCGTCCAATGACTGAAAAAGATTATGAGCTGAGTGACGAAATGGCTTCTTATCTTTGCAACTTTGTAAAAAAAGGTAATCCAAACGCCAACGGATTACCTGAATGGAAAAAGTTCAATGAAAATCACAAGGTTATGTGTCTTGGCGAAAAACAAACCTCAATGGGAAAGGTTAATATGAGAAAGCTCATTGTGACAACCCTGACAAACAAGCCTGTGGGAGAATAAAAAATAGAGAAAGCAGACCGGTGGAATGCTTTTAGCGAAGAGCACAATGCAAAATCAAATTCGCAAATGTTTTTTCTGTTTTGAAATATTCCGTCTGCTACATCATCAAAATAGCAACAGCGGATAACAAAAAAGAGAGTACAATTCGTACTCTCTTCTTTTATTTCACAACCAAAATTTTCTCAATATTATATTTTTTGAACAACTCGATGTGCTTTTCGGTAATCTTTTCTCCGCTCACTGCAATGGGGATAGCAGGGGGGCACGAAACAGTTGGACTTGCACAAGCTCTGCCGACCGCATTTTCAACGCTGATTTCCTCACTCTCGCTGAAAATCGCCTGGCGGATTGTCATAGCTTTTTCGCCGATTTCAAAACTGAAAGTTTCGTCATCATCTTTCAAAGTCAGTTCAAGCTTTTCAAATGCCTTTTTAAGTCGTTCAAAATCCTCGTCTGAATTCTGCGGAGAAATCATAAATACTATGTAATCATCGTCTGCATATTCAGGCTCTACGCCGTATTTTCTGAAATGCTCGGCAAAATTGCCCTCATATTCCGAAAAATCCGCAGTGATTTTCAAAGGCTCATAATATTGGGGTGTTGAAGTATTCCACACACCGCATTCAAGCATAAAATCCGTTACTTCACGGCATTTTTCAGCACATTTTTTTATATCTTCACGGATTTTTTCATCAATATATTTATTGCATAAGTCAAGAGATTGCAAAATAAGATATGACGGACTTGTTGACCCGAAAATCGCCATTGCATTAACCGCATTTTGCGAGAATCCGTATTTATCGTTCTTTGCAATGTGTAAATATCCGCCACCCGTGAGCACGGGCAAGGTCTTGTGTGCCGAGTCGCAGCACATATCCGCCCCAAGACTTATGGGGTGCATATCCTTTTCGCAGAATTTCAAATAACTGCCGTGAGCGTTGTCAACAAGCAGGGGAATGTCAAACTCTTTGCATACTCTTGATAATTCGGGGATATTCGCCATTTTCCCAAGATAATCAGGACTTGTAATGTATACTGCAAAAGGCTTTTTATCAAGACCTTCCAGCTTTTTTCTCAAGGTTTCAGCACCAAAAACGCAGCTGCACAGACTTTTTGTGCGGTTCGGGTAAATCCATTCTACATCAGCGTCTAACTTCGCAAGAGCATAAATAAACGACTTGTGAGCATTCCGCCCCGCCAATACAAACGGTCTGTGTGACTTGTCAGCTCGCAAATACGCAAGTTCAAGCATAGCGTTTATGCTCTGACTTGACCCACCCGTTGAATAAACCGTTTTTGCCGTACCGAAAAGGGCAGAGGCATTTTTTTCGCTTTCACGGATTATCCCCTCAGGTGCATAAAGCTCGTCAGCACCCTTGATTTCAGTAATATCAAAGGCTTCACAGCCTAAAAAAGACACACCCTTATGACCCGGCATATGCAGTCGGGCAGTATTGCTCGCTATGTAATTCTGCACAAAGTCAACAATGGGTGTGTTCATAATTATTTATCTTCGCTTTCTGCTACTTGAATCATAACCGCGCATTCAATACGCTTTTTGAATAATTCACAGCCGTATTCATAAATACCCGTAATCTTGCCCGATGCGTGATATGAGTTTGCCGCACAACCGCCCGAGCAATAAAGCTTTGCCCAACAGTTGTCACATTCCTTACGCGCATAAGCGTTACAGAGCTTGAATTCGTTCTGAATTTCTTTGTTTGTAACACCGTCCCAGATGTTACCCAGTAAGTATTTTGTGTCGCCGACAAACTGATGGCAGGGGTAAAGGTCACCTGTGGGGGTAACTGCCATATATTCAGTTCCCGAGCCACAGCCCGAAATTCTCTTGTAAATACAGGGACCGTGGGTAAGGTCAAGCATATAGTGATAGAATGTAAAGCCGTTGCCTGCTTTTTTACGCTTAATCATTTCTTTTGCAAGGATTTCATACTGCTCAAAAAGTACGGGCAAATCAGCTTCAGTCAATGCACTTGCATCTTCAGGTGAGCACACAACAGGCTCTATACTGAGTTCCGTAAAGCCCAAGTCAGCCATATGAAAAATATCATTGGTGAAATCCACATTATTGTGTGTGAAAGTACCCCGCATATAATAACTCTTGCCCTCACGACGCTTAACAAACTCTTGGAACTTCGGCACGATTATATCGTAGCTTCCGCGACCTTGATAATCCTTACGAAGTCTGTCGTGAACTTCTTTTCTTCCGTCAAGACTGAGCACTACATTACTCATTTCTTTGTTACAGAAATCAATAACATCATCGTCAATGAGAATACCGTTAGTTGTAAGAGTAAAGCGGAAATTCTTGTTGTGGATTTTCTCTTGCACGCGTGCATAAGAAACCAGCTCTTTCACAACATCCCAATTCATCAATGGCTCGCCACCGAAAAAGTCAACCTCTAAATTTCTGCGTGTGCCCGAATTCTCAATAAGAAAATCAAGTGCACGCTTGCCGACCTCAAAGCTCATAAGGGCGCGTTCGCCGTGATATTTGCCCTGACTTGCAAAGCAGTATTCGCAGTTAAGATTACAAGTGTGCGCCACATGCAAGCATAAAGCCTTGATTACAGTATTTCTGTTCTTGAAATCGAATGCCATATTTTCATATGTATCGGGTGTGTAAAGCTTGCCTGCGTTTTCAAGGCTCTTTACATCCTCAATGCAATCAAGAACATCATTTTCGCTTAATTTTTCGTCTTTATATGTATTAAGGATATATTCTGTGATTTCTTCAGCGGTTTTCTCTTTATACATAGAGATGATGTCATAAGCCACTTCGTCAACCACATGAACAGAGCCCGAGCAGGTGTCAAGCACAATGTTATATCCGTTTAATTTATATTGATGTACCATAAATTTATCCTTCTCAATAAAAAACAGGTAATACAAACGCATTACCTGCTTTCTGCAATAGACTTTTTTAATTCTTATTTGCTCTCGCAGTTTTCGCACTGCTGATTAGCAACACCGCAAGATGTCTTGCAAGCTGACTGGCAAGATGTCTGGCATTCGCCGCAACCGCCCTTAACTGCGCTTTCTTTTAAATCTCTTGTTTCAATAGTTCTGATTCTTTCCATTTGAATATCTCCTAACTGAATAATTTCAAATATTTACACCACAAAGTATATCACAAGGCACATTGACTGTCAAGATATTATTTCGCGTAGGTGATAATGCTCACAACCTTTGTTTTGTAATGATAAAATTGAATTTGTCGAACTCTTTTCAATTTGATGTATTATTAAAATCGACTATCAAACAATGTAGGGTCGCTTCACGAAGCGACCGTTCTAATTTTTTTTGATAATCTAATTCGGTCGATTTGTGAATCGTCCCTGAAAAGTCACTGCGTGTCATTCTGAACGCAGTGAAGAATCCAAAGATTGACATCTGAATATACAAATAATATAATAAAATTGTAAAATCCTTGAAACAAAACCCACTTTTAAACACTCATATATACGAAAGGGGATTGTAATGAAAAAGCATAAAAAATTGTTGATTGTTTTATCCTGCATATTAGCGGCTTTACTTATTCTTTTTACGGCTTGGTTCAATTACAAACCGACAAAAACCTCCTATTTTGTGGGTTGTGTTGAAAGTTCCATAAATATTAATAATCTGCAAGAAGTTATTGGAATTGCCGATTATGTTTTTGTAGGATATGTTGAAGAGGTCTATGACTATAATCACGATAGATTTTTTCACGATTTTCCCGCGGTTGTTGATTATTACGGCGGAGCATTTACCGAATGCAAAGTCACAGTTATAAAAAACATTAAAGGAAATATTGAGCCAGGCAGTATGCTTTCATATTACAAGGTCGGCGGTGTATCGTGGCTCAGAACAAGCATTTATTTGCCGGTGGAAGAGGGGAAAATTGATTATTATCCCGAAGTTGGCAAATATTACATCTTCCGTGGCGGTGCTCATGCTGACGGCACAATAACAGGTGGCGGAACCTATAGTACTGATTTGCTTGAAGACGGAATTGATTCAACCAATTATGAGCAATCAGCAGTTTATCAAGAATGGGTTTATGCCTATGAGAATCAAATCACTGATAATGCCGGTGCTTACCACTATCTCTGCACCGCAGATGTAAACTATGGCGACGGCACTCATAATGCCGAGATTTTTTCAGCATATCTTGATTGGAAAGAAGAAAAGGGCAGTAATATCGACAAGGATTATTACAAAGCGCTTAAAGACGGCAATCCAAAAATTGAATAAATGCACATTGTGGCGGGGCTTGACCCCGCCGTTTTGTTTTATATGGCACTAATCGTAGGGGCGGCGTCCTCGACGCCCCTTAAAAAATATATCAAAAATCCGAAAAACTTTGCTTAATATATATTTGTTTGAACGAGAAAGCAAAGTAGGGGCGCTTCACGAAGCGCCCGAAAAAAGTGATACCGCAAACCGTAAACGGACGATTCGTGAATAGTCCCTACAAAGTTACGGCGTGTCATTCTGAGCGAAGCGAAGAATCTAATCATTGACGAATCAAATTTATATAGTGTATCATGATTATCCAAGAGTAATTAGTTAAATTCTCTTATCTGTTAAAGGAGGGAATATATTGAAAGATTATAAAATAATATCCATAGGCTTTTTGGTTTGTTTAATTAGTATGGTTTTAATGAACGAACCACGGACATCACCAGAATTTACCATAGGATTTATTGTTTTTTGGATTGGTGTTATAGTTTCTACCGTGGGTATTTTATTGCCCTCTGATAAAAAATAAGCAAATGTAAAAAAATTAAGGCGAGGTTTTTAACCTTGCCTCAGTTTGTCGAAAAAGTCTAGCAAAAGCTGGGCTTTTTTTGTATTTAGTGGT
>CAZTLU010000059.1:0-9190 GCA_964614605.1 uncultured Eubacteriales bacterium | reverse complement strand
AAATTTTAAAACCCTAAATCTCGCTTGAGATTTAGGGTTTTTCTACAGACTGAAAAATCCCACAGTAATGTGGGATTTCTTTATGTAATGACTTACACTTATTTTTGACAAATAAATATGTGTGCAAAATCTGTTTCATATTTTGTTATAATGCTCAAATTTGAATTATTGATGCAGTTTTCAATTTCTTTTGGATTGTCTGGGAAAATCTTAACTTTATAAGTACCCATATCAATAGTATTTTCTTGATTTTTGTCAATAGATAAAGCAAAAATAACATTATCATTTAATAATTTTGCAATTATATTTATGGCTTTTTGTTTGTTTTCAATATGCAAAAAAGTTAATGAAGAATAAATAACATCAAAGGTATTTGAAAAATCATGACTCATAAAATCAGCACAAATCAAATTAATATTTGAAAATTCAGATAAGTTCGATTTTGCTTTTTCAATAGTCTTTTCTGAAATATCAACGCCATAAAAAGTTTTGCACAAGGGTGCAGTTTTAATAGCTAATCTTCCTGTACCGACACCAATTTCTAAAACAGTTTTATCTTTATTGAGTTGCATTTCGTCAATAAATTTTTGACCGTCCCATTTGTTCATATAATCTTGTAGTGGCTTTGGGTCATGAACTGGGTCGTTGTTCTCTAAAATCAGGTTGTCATAATGTTCAATAACATTCATATAAAAATTCCTATCTTATTGTTTTATAAATCAATGGTTTTATTTCAGGCTTTTCTACACCGATTGTGAATGAAGTGTTGAAAAGCTTTTCTGCATTCTTAAGTTTTTCGTCTGTTTCTGCATAAAGAATTGCGATTGTGTCACCAACTGAAACAATTTCGCCTGTCTTTTTATAAAGTACAATTCCTGCTCCATAGTCAATGGTATCAGTTTTCTTTTCTCTGCCTGCACCAAGCAAAACTGCGCTTTCACCCACAATTCGGGAATCAATACTTTGAATAAAACCATCTTGTTTTGCTTTGATTTCAAGTAACTTTTCACATTTCGGTAAAAGTTCTGTATTATCAAGCATTTCTGCATTTCCGCCTTGTGCAGAAACTAATTCTTTAAGCTTGTTGAATGCCGAGCAGTCAAGTAATGCGTTTTCTGCCTTTTTATAAGCAGTTTTATAGTCCCAATCATAAGAAATACTCAGGATTGTTGCAGAGAGTTCAAGGCAAAGCTCACGCAACTGTGTGTCACCTTTATTATTGAGAATATCAACAACCTCTTTGATTTCAAGAGCATTACCTATATTTGAGCCAAGCGGAATATCCATATTAGTAATAACTGCAGCCACATTTCGACCGCATTTTTTACCTATTTTAACCATTAACTCTGCAAGCTCTGTGGCACTTTGCTCATCTTTCATAAAAGCACCGCTGCCGCATTTAACATCAAGAACAATATTTTTTGCCCCTGCGGCAATTTTCTTGCTCATAATACTTGATGCAATAAGCGAAATATTGCCAACAGTTGCAGTAACATCACGCAAAGCATAAATCTTTTTATCGGCAGGGGCAAGGTTGCCCGTTTGCCCGATAAGTGCAATTCCGATTTCGTTGACCTGTTTGAAAAATGCGTCGGTATCAATTGAGGTGTTATACCCCTCAATGCTTTCAAGCTTGTCAATTGTTCCACCCGTGTGACCAAGTCCGCGACCGCTCATTTTTGCCATTTTAATACCGAGTGAAGCACAAATAGGAGCCACTATAAGTGAAGTTTTATCACCAACACCACCGGTAGAGTGCTTGTCTGCAGTGATTCCATCAATAGCTGACAAATCAAGCATATCACCGGATTTTGCCATACTTTCAGTAAGGTTAACGGTTTCTTCTTCATCCATTCCGTTAATGAAAATTGCCATAAGAAGTGCTGATGCTTGATAATCTTCAATTTTGCCTGCTGTATATTCCTGAACAAAAAAGTCGATTTCTTCTTTTGTAAGCTTACCGCCGTCACGCTTTTTCTCAATTATGTCGTAAATTCTCATATCAGTCACCTAATTTTGATTTGTCAAATGAATAGGGGAGAAGCTCACCTAAAGTAAACTCTTTTATGTGGTTTTCACTAATTCCAACATATACTTTAAAATCGGCATCACAGAATTCTGCTAAAGCTTGTCTGCAAATTCCACAAGGCATTGCGTAGTCTGTAATTTCACCGTTTTTACCGCCAATAACCATAATAGCCTCGAATTCTCTTTCACCATTTGCAACTGCATTGAAAAGTGCATTTCTTTCTGCACAACAGGTAGCAGAATATGACGCATTTTCAACATTACAGCCCTTGTAAATCTCGCCGTTTTTAGTTAGCAACACCGCACCAACGTTGTAATTTGAATATGGTGCATAAGATTTTTTCATAGCCTCTTTTGCTAATAAAAAAAGTGTTTCCTTTTTCATAAAATCACCTTAAATCAAAATTATCTAAAACCGTTTTACTGATATAGTCATATCCTTTAATTGTACCAAGATTTTCAGGCTCAATGTTCTTTGAGTACATAAGCAAAGGTACTTGTTCTCTTGTGTGGTCCGTGCCTTTATATGCAGGGTCACAACCATGGTCAGCAGTAATAATCAGTAAATCATTATTTTTCATATTCGGTATAAATTCATTTAACCAAATATCAAATTCACTTATTGCGTTTGCATAGCCGTCAACATCCCGTCTGTGACCGTATTTCATATCGAAATCAACAAGATTGGTGAACGCAAGTCCGTTAAAATCTTTATTTAATAATTCAAATGTTTTAGTCATTCCCTCGTCATTTGAATGAGTAAAATGCTTTTCCGTAATTCCGCGGTGAGCAAAAATATCTGCAATTTTACCTACAGAAATTACATCAAAGCCGTTATTTTTGAGAATGTCGAGCATTGTATCTTCGGGTGGTTCAATTGAAAAATCGTGTCTGTTTGCAGTTCTCACAAACGGAAATTTGTCAGTAAAAGGCCTTGCGATTACTCTGCCAACAGCGTGTTCACCAACTAAAATATTTCTTGCGATTTTACAGTAATCATATAGTTTTTCTAATGGCACAACATCTGTATGTGCCGCAATCTGAAACACACTGTCTGCCGAGGTATAAATTATCAATTTGCCCGTTTTAATGTGCTCTTCGCCGTAATCTGCAATAACCTTTGTGCCTGAATATGGCTTATTGCAAAGTGTTCCGCATCCTGTCTGCTTTTCAAATTCTTTAATAATTTCTTCGGGGAATCCATCGGGATAGGTGGGAAAGGGCTTTTCAGAAATTATCCCCGCAATTTCAAAATGCCCGATTGTCGTGTCTTTTCCCGCAGAGATTTCCTGCAAAGCGCCGAATTTTCCAATAGGGGAGTCGTAGTTTTCAAGCTCAACACCATCTATATTGCAAAGTCCAATCTTTTTTAGATTTGGTATATCAAATTTATCTGATTTTGAAATGCTTTGAAGCGTATTTGCACCCAAATCACCAAATTTTTCTGCGTCGGGTGCGTTGCCTATACCGAAGCTGTCAAGTACAATCAAAAAAATTCGCTTATATTTCATCAATAACCACTGCCTTGTTCGTTTTTAACGATTTTTACAATTCTGCTTGTGCCAAGTCTTGAAGCACCGAGGTTTATAAAATCTTCAGCGTCTTGAATTGAAGCAATTCCGCCTGCTGCCTTGATTTTCTTGCCATTTGTTGTGTGTGTTGCAAAAAGCTCAATATCTGACTTTGTAGCGCCGCCGGTTGAAAATCCTGTTGAAGTTTTAATATAATCAGCATTTGAATTGCTAACTATTTCGCACATCTTGATTTTCTCTTCATCGGTGAGCAAGCAAGTTTCAATAATCACCTTTAATATTCTGCCATTGCAAGCATCTTTTATTGCGTTGATTTCATCAAGAATTGCATTGTATTTCTTGTCTTTAAGCCAACCAACATTGATAACCATATCAATCTCGTCAGCGCCGTTTTTTATAGCGTCAGCAGTTTCAAAAACTTTGGTTGCAGTAGTTGAATATCCGTTTGGGAATCCGATTACGGTGCAGATTGTAAGCTTCTCGCCAACATATTCCTTTGCCGGCTTAACATAAGAGGCGGGGATGCAAACTGAAGCAGTTTCATATTTCATTCCGTCGTCGCAAATAGCCTTAATATCATTCCAAGCTGCACCTTGAGAAAGTAATGTGTGGTCAACCTTACTCAAAATTTCTTTAATTTCCATTTTAATTTCCTCCGCAGGTTTTACATAATGTATATCCGTCGTTTAAATACTGTTGCAGCTCTTCGTCAGTCAGCTCAACAGTCTTTTTATTTTCTTCTTTGGTTCTGCTTACAAATGAACAATCAGCCAAATGAATTTTTTTACTGTTTATATTGAGTACATAAGTGGTTTTTGAAGAATTATTTCCCTTGTCAGCAGTTGTTTGTGTAGTCTGTGCTGTCTGCGATTGTTTTGTGGTGCTTTCTGTCTTTTTGGTGGTAGTTTCATCAACCGATTGCACTGTAGTGCTTTCTTCTGTAGTCATTTCTTCAAGCAACGGCACAATGTCTTCTGCCGATTTTGTGGATTCAATGTAAACATCAACAACATTTTCATAATCTTCATCTTTTGTCTTAATTTCTATTACATCTGTGCCGTTTGCGGCAATTTCTTTCAAATAATGATTGGTTTCGCCTAATTTACAAATCAGTACGACCAATAAAACGCAAGTGAAAAAGAAATATAACGGAATTCTTTGCAATGATGCTTCACTTGAAAAGAATTTTTTAAGTTTTTCGCTGAATTTTCCCAAAACTAAACACCTCTTGATAATATTTTACCATTATTAAAATGCTTTTTCAATAAAAATAACATTTTGTCCGCGTATGAATATGATGTAACAGTGAATTTCACTAAATCAAGAAAAAGGAGAAAATAAAATGGAGCAAAAAGAATGTCAGTGTATCTGCAAAGAAATGCCTCATCTTCCTGAAAACACAGTAGTTGCTATGGCTTATGTGCCATTCCAGACAGAGCTGATAACATATACAAGTGAAGAGGGATTTTGCAATGGTACACTTTTCCCTGAATTAGATAAAAAATTCTATGGAGGTAAATGCTGTGGACAGATGTAAACTTATGCGCGAACTTTCAGCAGTGCAATTTGCCGCATGGGAACTGCATTTATACCTTGATACGCACCCATGCGACGAAAAAGCGTTGGAAATGCACAGAAAATATACAGAAAGAGCAATGGAACTCCGCGAGGAGTATGAAGAGTGTTTCGGCCCCCTTACCCATACAACAGAAAGCGGACTTGCATGGATTAAAAATCCGTGGCCATGGGACTATATGGAGTGTGATTGTTGATGTTCCAATATGAAAAGAAATTACAGTATCCCGTAAAAATCAAAAATCCCAACCCTAAATACGCACAAATCATTATCAGCCAGTATGGCGGCCCCGACGGTGAATTAGGTGCATCCTTGCGTTATCTCTCACAGAGATATGCAATGCCGTTCCCTGAACTCAAAGGACTTCTCACAGACATCGGTACTGAAGAATTAGGCCACCTTGAAATGATTGGCGCAATCGTATATCAGCTTACAAGAAACCTTACGATTGATGAAATCAAAAAGCACGGATTTGACACCTATTTTGTGGACCACACAACAGGTATTTATCCTCTTGCGGCAAGCGGAACACCATTTACTGCCACATATCTTCAGTCAAAAGGCGATGTGATTACTGACTTGCACGAAGACCTTGCGGCAGAGCAAAAAGCGAGAACGACCTACGACAACATTCTTCGTCTTGTTGATGACCCCGATGTGCGTGACCCGATTAAATTCCTTCGTGAACGCGAAATCGTGCATTATCAGAGATTCGGTGAAGGCTTGCAGATGACTACCGACCGTCTTGACAGCAAGAATTTCTATGCTTTCAACCCAAGCTTTGATAAGCATTGCAATAAGCCCGATTGCAAAAATACAAATAAAAACTCAAACAACAATACAACAAATTATTCAAACAACGCTAACAGAAGACGATACAGATAACTGTGTGTCATTCTGAGCGAAGCGAAGAATCTCAAATAAATAACACACAGTATGGCGGGAGCTAGGCTATCGCCATACTTTTTATTGCAATTAAATGTGTTTTATGTTATTATGATTTTGGTGATATTTATGAAAAAATTTGTCAGCTTTTTACTTTCTTTAATTTTAATTTTTTCTGTTATATCGGTAACCATTACAACTTATGCAGAAGAGTGGAATGAAGAAAAATCTATTAACAATTTTATAGATGGTATTGTTGGGCTTTCACGAGAGTATGATGCTGACAAGGATTTTGAAGTTGTTGAGGATGAATATACATATAATGCAACTATTAATCAATTCTATTCAAATGGTGAAACATCCGAAACAGAAGAATTAAACTCTCTTGATTTTCAAACGGCTCGTCTGATTGTTCGTGCAAATGACAATTTTGATGACTATGGTGCTTTAGAACATGTAAGTGGCTTTGAGGATTTTCATATTCTTCAATATGGAAGTCCCGAAGCTGCTAAAAGTGCATACGAAAAGCTAACTGAAGTTAAGAAAATTAAATCAGTTTGTACAGATAATGTTGCTTATATTGACAGAAAAAGTGACCTGTCTAATTCAGAGAATGAAAATGTCACTGATACAGAAGAAGTTCCTGACCATTTAAGTGAATATAGTCTTGAAAGAACACAATCAAAACGACTTCAAGATTATTTAGAAAAAATTAAATCTAAAATGGAAGAAGTAGTTGTTGGTATAATTGATACAGGTGTAGATTATAATCACGAATTCTTGCAAGGAAGAATTATTCGCTCATACTTTAATTCTACTCCAGAAGGGGCAGTAAACGATGAAATGGACTCATCGAATCTTGAACTTTGTCACGGAACGGCAGTGAGTAGTGTTGTTGTTGATAATTCACCTGACAATGTTAAGGTATCAGTTTATAAGGTTCTTGATGAAGAAGATAGCGTACCTAATACAGCAATTATTGCTGGAATTTTACAAGCTATTACCGATGAAGTTGATGTTATAAATATGAGTTTAGGATTCTCCGATGTATCGGGTATGGCAAAAGAAGCTCAACTGTTGGCTTACAAAAAAAATATTCCTGTTGTCACTGCTGTTGGCAATACGGGAGGGTTGATAGTTGGAGATGCAACCAACTATCTTGAAGAAAATATTATTGTTGCCGCAACAAATATTAATAATACAAGTGTTGATTGGAATACTTTTTCATCTCAAATTGATGTCGCAGCTCCAGGCGAATGGATTCATGTTGCTCTTTACGGAAACAATTATGATATGTGGGACGGAACATCTTTTTCTTCACCGTGTGTGGCAGCACTTGCTGCAATTATGAAAAGTATTGACAAGGATATAACAGTTTCTGCAATTGAAAATAGAATGAAAGATTCCTCATTAAAGATATATAATTATCGTGGATATTCAACTAAAGTAAAAGGAAATTGTATGGTGCAATTTGCTAATGCTTTTAATTTGCCTAAACTTACAATGCCCGAAATGAATCTTTCCACAGGATTATATGAGGGTGAACAAATTTGTACAATCACTTGTGATGATCCAAATGCAACAATACTTTATACAACAAATAATACTTATCCCGCTTATGGAAATGGTGACCTGCAAGTATATACACAACCGATAACAATAAGTGAGTATACTCAATTGCGGGTAGTTGCATATTATGAGAATACAGGTTATTTCAGTGATGAGATAAGTGCAAACATACGAATTGGATATGTAGGAGCAGAAGAAGATTTTGAAATTGATGAAAATGGTGTAATCACAAATTACACAGGGGAAATTGATGACTTAATCATCCCTGAATATATAAATGGAATTCAAGTTAAAGATATTGGTGAGAAATCTATTAATACAAAAGGAATACATCTTCCTGACTCCGTCACAACTATATCTAGCGGAAAAAAATTCTACGAAAATGAAATACTTCGTTTCGTATCTGGAAATGCTGTAACTTCAATTGGAACTAGTGTTTTCTCTAAAGCTTATTCTCTTGAACTTGTTGATTTTCCTAATTTAGAGGAGATTGGAAGTCAAGCTTTTTATGAAACAAGTAATCTTGTGTCTATGAATGTACCTAAAGTAAAATCAATAGAAAGTAATGCATTTAAGCAATCTGGCATTAGTGAATTTATAGGTGAAGAAGTTGTGAATGTAGGTACAGGTGCGTTTCAATATGCATTTTGGCTAGAAAATGTTTCTCTTCCAAAGCTCGAAAAAACCAGTAATACGCGTGATAGCATATTTTATATGTCTCCTCTTGCGTTCTACTATATGCCTAATTATAGGATAATTGGTGCAAATGCCTTTAATAGCACAAATATTGAGGTTGCTGACTTTCCTCTAGCTGAAAAAATATATAGTAGTTCCTTTCAAGACTGTTATTGTTTAAGATATGTTAATTTACCTAACATTACAGAAATTCCAAGTAGTGCGTTTAAAACTATGGGTGGCATAAGTGAAATCAGAGAGTATTATTTTGACAATGTTGTAACTATTGGTACAAGTGCATTTGACGATGAGGTTGTTTCTCGTATAGAATTTTCAAACCTTGAAACTGCCTATAGTTTACCAATAACAAAAAATTATATGTCTATTGTGGATTTTTGCATTGTAACAATGCCTTCAACATTTAAGGAATGTACAATAGACACAACTGAAATGAACTATAGAGTTTATGGTACAAAAGGAACATATGCAGAAGAATGGGCAAATGAATATGGTCACGAATTCATAGAAATCTCACAAGAAACTGCAATTCTTGAAGATGTTCCTATGGAATATGCAGGCAATGGTGAAATTCTCTCACCTGATGTAATTGGTTTTAATAAGACTTACCAATGGTACAGTAATACTGAAGCAAACAACACAACTGGAACACCTGTAGATGGTGCTACAAGTAAAGATTTTAACCCAGCGGATTATCCTGAATCTCCCTACTATTATTGCGTTGTTACAAGCACGGACAAAGGCTATGACCCAATAGAAATTCGTACAGGAGTAACAAAGAATACAACTGTTTCAGAAAAAACAATCCTTTCACCAATGTCATCACAAATTCGTTTTAACAGAAATGATGATGGTTCGTACGCCAATATGTTTGATGTAAGAACTCGTGCGAAGATTTGCGATGAAG
>CAZTLU010000058.1:0-9226 GCA_964614605.1 uncultured Eubacteriales bacterium | reverse complement strand
GGTGATTATTTTGACGGATAAGCAAAAGCGTTTTGAAGATTTGGCACAGCGCGCCAATGAACGCGGCTACTGTGTTTATTCCGATTTTCTCGGTATTTCCGAGATTTCGGAGCTTTTTGCCTGCCGTGTCTTCGTGCCTGTCAACCTTTGGGGCGGTTATGAGGGTGCAGAGCGCTCCGTTGCCTGCTTCGGTGATCGCGGATATTTCACCGATAACGCTGATTATCCCATAAAATGTATTCTCATTGAGCCCGTTAATCAGAAGTTCGCCGATGACCTGACTCACCGTGATTTTTTAGGCTCGCTTATGGGCTTGGGCATTCGTCGTGAGGTGCTTGGGGATATAATAATCAGTGAAAATTGCGGGTATTTATTCTGCCTCGATGCAATTGCAGATTATATTATCGAAAATCTTACACAGGTAAAACACACAACCGTTGAATGCAAATTAACTGCCCGAATTCCGCAAAACGCATTGCCGCAACCTGAAAATATTGAGTTGATTGTGTCATCTGAAAGACTTGATGTAATCGTTGCCGCGGTTTATAATTTGTCGCGCAGTAAGGTTTTGCCGTGTTTTGAGCACGAAAGGGTATTCATCAACGGCAAGGCAGAGCTAAGACCGTCAACTGTTGCAGATATAGGTGATAAAATTTCCGTTCGTGGATTTGGTCGGTTCGTTTATAACGGTGTTTTGCGTCACACCAAAAAGGACAGGCTTGTAATAAGTATTGATATTTTTAAATAAGAAAACCGCTTGACTTTTAGCCAAGCGGTAATTTTTATCTGTATTTCTTTGTTGCCTTTTCAACTGCCAAGGCTACGGGTGGGGCGATAACCGTGGTGGTCAAAATCTCCATAATTCCGTTAAGTCCCACAAAGGCGACTAAAAATGCCCAAAGATTTTCGGTGCCTGCACGCATACTCATTATGTAATCACTGTTGCCGAAGAAAAGCATTAGCAATGTCATAAAGAATACGGTGTTGAATATGGGGGCTGAAAGGCTTGCAACTACAACTGCAACACCTTTTTTGAACTTTGCAAGAGCCTTGTAAACAAGCCCGCAAAGATAACCCAATGCAATGCGGGGGACAATACACATAATAAATGTGTAAATTGGATTGATACTCATAAGTGTTGTGCCGAAAATATCAAGCCCGAAGCATTGCACAAAGCTTGTAATACCAAATACAAGACCCAAAAATGCACCTGACTTCTCGCCCAATGTGATTGCACCCACCGCTACGGGAATCATGATAAAGGTCATTTTTACAAGACCAATCTGCAAGTACCCAACGGGTGTGAATGCCATCAACACAACAATTGCCGCGAGCATCGCGTTTTCGGTAAGCGAAAGGATTTTACCTTTGCCCATCCTTTTGTTTGTTGACATATATATTACTCCTTGCTGTTACTCCCGAACAAATCAGGATGCAACGCAAAATTTGACGAATATTTCCTTCCCCTTGAGGTGAAGGGGGACCGTGCTTGCACGGTGGAGGGTTTCAATTCAGTTGTTCTTCTCGTAAATTGCTTTTAGTCCCTTTAAAATAAGGTCACTATCGTAAATCATTTCACGCTTGCAAACGGGAGTGATGAACGAAGAAAGCCCGCCTGTTGCAATAATGGTTTTTGGTTCGCCCAATTCCTCTGCAAAACGGTCAAGAAGACCGTCAATCATAGCCGCCGTGCCAAGCACAATACCGCTTTGCATACTCTCAATAGTGTTTGTGCCGCAAGCCTTTTTGGGCGGCTCAAGACTTATTGCAGGAAGAAGTGAGCTTGTGTCGGTGAGTGCCTTTACTGAAATTGCAACGCCGGGAGCAATCATACAACCGCGGAAGCCTTTGTTTTCGTCAACTGCAAAAATCTTTGTTGCGGTGCCAAGGTCAACCACAAATGCAGGCAAGGGATATTCTGTCGCACCAACTGCGCCTGCCGCCAAATCCGCACCAAGCTGTGCAGGGTTGTCAATCATAATGTTAAGTCCTGTTTTAACACCGGGGGAGAGCACAATAACCTTTTTGCCCGTAAGTCTTTTCACGGCATTTTTAATATGCACCGTGATTTCGGGTACAACCGAAGAAATAACCGCGCCCTCAATGTCGGCAGGCTTAATGCCGTAAACTGAAAAAATATTTACCAAATCAACGGCATATTGGTCATCTGTTTTCTGCCTTTCAGTAGCAAGACGGGCACTCATTGTGAGCTCGTCACCATTGAAAATACCGAGATTTATGTTTGTGTTGCCAATGTCAATTGTAAGAAGCATATTTTCACCTCACAAAAACGATGTAAATATTATACTGCATTTTATTATTATTATCAAGTTTTTTTGAATTTTGTAGGGGACGATGCCTCGTGATAGTTAATATCGTTTTAATTTAGAACCAGAAACTGTGTAGGGGCGGTTCACGAACTGCCCGTTGAGGTTTGATATCTCACTGTTTCGGACGCTTCGTGAAGCGTCCCTACAAAGTCCGATGTTTTATCTCGATTTCTATAAAATGTATTTTGGGTTCTTCTTCTCTTTCAATAAAATGCTCGCAGGCTTTTTGCTTACCATCACGATGTTTAAGTCGCGGATAAAAACAATGACCATTATCAATTTCATTAAATCTTCCCGAAGATTTAATATAATGTTTAACATAATGCTTGCAATCTCCACATTTTTGTTCCATATTTCTCACCTCACCACTATTATAGAACAATATAATCTAAAAACCAATAGAACAAAATAAACTATTTATAATATTTTTGAGGTGTTAATATGATTTGGAATGAAAAAATAAAAGAATTACGCGAAGATAACGATTTAACTCAATCTCAAATGGCAGAAATTTTGAGTATTACCCAACGAACAGTTAGTTATTATGAAAGAAATGAACGAGAAATACCGATAGGTATTCTTATAAAATATTCAAAACATTTCAATGTAACTTTAGATTATATTTGCGGTTTAGAGTGAAAATAAGCGCCCCTTGTCAAAGGGGAGAGGGCCACGAAGTGGCGAGGGGATTCTTTCTAATTGTTTTATGAATCCCTCCACCGCCTACGGCGGTCCCCCTCCCTTTAACAAGGGAGGCTTCGAGTGTGAGGTGATTTGATGCTCTGTAAATTATGCCCGCGGGAATGCAACGCGGAGCGAAATGAAAATATTGGCAAGGGCTTTTGCCAAATGCCCCAAAATCCCGTATTGGCTCGTGCGGATATTCATAATTGGGAAGAGCCCTGCATAAGCGGAGAAAAGGGGACTGGCGCAATCTTCTTTTCGGGTTGCTCTTTAAAATGTTGCTTTTGTCAGAATTACCCCATAAGCCACGAAAATAAGGGCGAGCAAATCACTTCTGACCGCCTTGTTGAAATTATCAAAGAGCTTGAGGGCAAGGGCGTTCACACAATTGATTTTGTAAATCCCACTCATTTTTCGCATATTATAATTGATGCACTTAATGAATATAAACCGTCGGTTCCCGTAGTCTACAACAGTTCGGGCTATGACAGCATTGAAACATTGCAAAAATTAGAGGGGCTTATTGATGTTTATTTGCCCGATTTAAAATATTTCAGCAGTGAAAAATCGCAAAAATATGCAAAATGTCCCGATTATTTTGAAAAGGCGAGTGCGGCAATTCTTGAAATGCACCGTCAACAACCGAAAAATGAATTCAAAGACGGCATAATTCAAAAAGGATTTATTATCCGCCATCTGATTTTGCCGGCTAATGTTCAGGAAAGTAAAAATATTTTACTTTGGATAAAAGAAAATCTGCCCTGTGATACTTATGTCAGCCTTATGAGTCAATACACTCCGTACGGAAATATTTCGGATTTCAAGGAGCTGAATCGCAGGCTCACTACCGCAGAATACAATAAGGTGATTGATTTTTTCCTCGATATTGGACTTGAAAACGGCTTTATGCAGGAAAAAACTTCTGCAAAAACTGATTTTATTCCCGATTTTGATATGACAGGTGTAAAATAATATTGAAATCTTTAAAAATAATGATATAATTATTACATTAAACTATGAAAGAAGGATTTTTCAAATGAAAGGCTTATTAAAAGAATTTAAAGAATTCGCAATGCGCGGTAATGTAATCGACCTTGCAGTCGGCGTTATCATCGGTGGTGCGTTCCAAAAAATCGTAACATCTCTTGTAAACGACCTTGTTATGCCACTTATCGGTCTTATCACAAGGGGTAGCGACTTTGCAACAAAGTTCATTGCTCTTGACGGTGGCGAATATGCAAGTATTGAAGAGGCTACCGCAGCAGGCGCAGCGCTCCTTACATACGGTAACTTTATTGCAGCAGTTATCGATTTTCTTATCATGGCAGTTGTAATTTTCCTTTTGGTTAAGGGTCTTAACACACTTGCAGGACTTGGCAAGAAAAAGAAAGAAGAAGTTGCAGAAGAACCCGCTCCCACAACAAAGGTTTGCCCCTATTGCAAGAGCGAAATCGCTATCGACGCTACAAAGTGCGCACACTGCACATCTGATGTCGAATAATTATGTTTAAACTTGGTTTTATCGGTTGCGGCAATATGGCAAGTGCCATAATCGGCGGTGCAGTATCTTCAAGGTTTGTTGACGGCGAAAATATCGGCGTTTTTGATGTGGATAATGCTAAAGCGCAGAGCTTGCACGAAAGTTACGGCGTTATAAACTGCAATTCTGCCGAAGAAATTGCAGAAAACTGTGAATTCGTAGTTCTTGCAGTTAAACCGCAGATTTTCCCCGTTGTTTTACCGCAGATGCAAGACTGTCTTAACGGAAAATCAGTTGTGGTATCAATCGGTGCAGGTAAAACACTTGAGTATATTGGTTCTTTTTTGAATGAAAACACACCGATTATCCGCGTTATGCCCAATATTAACGCCAAGGTGGGTGCTTCAATGAGTGCTGTTTGCAAAAACAATTTCGCAGACGAAAACGCTCTTGATTTCGTTAAAGGACTTTGCAAGTCTTTCGGCGAGGTTGTTGAAATTCCCGAGAGTCAATTTGCACTTTTCGGCGTAATTGCAGGGTGCTCGCCCGCATATTCTTTTATGTTTATTGATTCAATGGCTCGTGAAGCCGTGAAGAACGGAATGAAAAAGGATGAAGCACTGAGAATCTGTGCACAAGCGGTATTGGGCAGTGCCAAGATGATGCTTGAAGATACAGAGAATAATCCGTGGGCACTTATAAACAGCGTTTGCTCACCCGGTGGTACAACTATTGAGGGTGTGGCAACACTTCAAAATGAGGGCTTTGACATGGCGGTTATGAATGCAGTAAAAGCTTCACTCGATAAAGATAAAAAGTTATAAAATTAAAAGGTCATTCTGAGCGGAGCGAAGAATCTCAAAATAGATTCTTCGTCACTTCGTTCCTCAGAATGACCATCTTTTTGTTTATTATTCAAACATAGGAGTTGACAAATATCTGTCACCTGTATCGGGCAAAAGAACAACAATTGTTTTACCTTCGTTTTCGGGGCGCTTTGCAATTTGGAGTGCCGCGTGAAGTGCCGCACCTGAAGAAATACCTACGAGTACACCCTCGCGTTTTGCCATTGCACGAGAAGCGGTATAAGCGTTTTCACCTGAAACTGTGATGATTTCATCATAAATATCGGTGTTGAGAACTTCGGGAACAAACCCTGCGCCGATTCCCTGTAATGGATGAGCACCGGCTTTTCCACCTGAAAGTACGGGGGATTTCTCGGGCTCAACTGCCACAATTTTTATATCGGGATTTTTTGATTTCAGGTATTCACCCACACCCGTAATCGTTCCGCCCGTGCCAACACCTGCAATGAAAATGTCAACGGTGCCGTCGGTGTCTTCCCAAATTTCAGGGCCCGTTGTCTTGAGGTGAGCCTGGGGGTTGGCGGGATTTATAAACTGCCCTGCAACAATGCTATCGGGGATTTCCTTTGCCAATTCTTCCGCCTTTGCAATTGCACCGTTCATACCTTTTGCTCCGTCGGTCAACACAAGCTCTGCGCCGTAAGCCGCAATAAGCTTTCTGCGTTCAACAGACATTGTTTCGGGCATAGTGATAATTAATCTGTATCCCTTTGCTGCAGCAACGCCGGCAAGACCGATTCCTGTATTGCCGCTTGTGGGCTCAATAATCACCGAGCCTTTTTTCAAAATTCCTTTTTGCTCGGCATCTTCAATCATTTGAAAAGCAACTCTGTCCTTAACACTGCCCGCAGGGTTAAAATATTCAAGCTTTGCAAGTACGGTACATTTTAGCCCGTGCTCTTTTTCTGTATTTGAAAGCTCTAAAAGAGGAGTTTTACCAATTAACTCCGAAACCGTTTTGTAAATTTTCATTATAATACCTCCATAAAGGATAATATTATTATATATGAATACAACCACGATTTCAAGAATAAGCAAAATAAAACAGCCTGTAATTTTTTACCTTACAGGCTGAATGTATATATTTGATATTATTTTGATTTTTTTGGTTTCATAACCGCAAGACCGGCACCCATAATAAACGCAAACACTACAAGATAGAAAAGAACGGGGCAAGAGAACTGACCGTTTTCTTTTGCTTCTACATAAGGAAGATAACCGTGTGAATAAAATGCCGCCATTACCATAAATGCAGAACCGATAATTCCAAGCATAGGAAGAACGAATCTCTTTACAGGTGAAAGAGTCTTTTCTTTTCTCATAAACTGCACGAACATAGGAATATAAAGAGCATAAATCGTAATGATTGGGAGCTCTGATGAGTCAAAGCTGAATGTGCCGAACCAAGGCTTTGGGGCGAGGTTTGCACCATAATAATATACAAGCCACGAAGCAACGATTACAAGACCGACAATACAAGAGTTTGAAGGCATACCGGATGCAGGGTCAACCTGTTTCATAAGGTTTACTTTGGGTCCGTAACCACGAATTGAAATTGAGTACATACCGCGGATACAACCGATGAGAAGTCCATTAAGAGTGCCAAGACAAGAAACCGCAACAAAAAGATTGAGAATGTTGCCGAATACATTGCCGAATACGGTTGTGAAAGCGGTTGTAGCACCGTCTTTCATAAGAGTTTCAACTGACGCACCGCCTGCAAGTCCGATATAATAGAAAAGATAAACCGCTATAATAATAATTCCGCCAACAATAAGTGCGATGGGAAGGTTTTTCTTTGAATTCTTGATTTCAGAGTTGATTGAAGTTGCTAAAATCCAACCCTCATAAGCAAAAGCAGTAGCAACAACGGCACCGAAAAGAGTTGTAATGTCGCCTGCGCCGGTTGCGAAATTGCTTGCAAGAATTGAAACGGGCTCACCGGATATGTTGTGAGTAATACCGTAAACAATACCTACAACGGCCATTAAAATCAGGGGAATAAGCTTAATAAATGTAGCACTAATCTGAAGCTTACCTGCTAATCTTGAGGAAAGTGTGTTAATTGCAAACACGCAAATCAGAATAAATCCGGCAAGCAGGAAGGTTTCAGAGCCTGTTACAGGACCACCCGTAAGTTCCAAATCAGGATTTACAGATACAAGAAAGGTGAGAAAATATCTTGCAGTGACCCATGCGAGAACAGATGTCATGGACGGAGCATAAATAGTAGTAACAAACCAACCTATAAAATAAGCGTATCTGTTACCGACGGTTGCTTCGGCATAGTCAACAAGTCCGTTAACCTTTTCGTAACGTTGCGCCATAACGCAGAACGCAAGAACGCAGAAAATCATTACAAGACCGCCGATAATCCACGCAATAATTCCCATGGGCATATCGCCGTTTGTCTTTTGCAGAATTGACTGTGCTTTGAAGAACACACCTGAACCGACAACCGTGCCCACAACCATACAGATAGCCATCAAAAGACCGTATTGCTTTTTAAGTCCGTTTTCCATTCCCATCTTCCCTCTTTTTTAAATATAGGTAAATTATATGGGAATTTTTCAAAAAAGTAAAGATATTTTTTACAACTCATCAGATATGCGAAAAATGTTGATTATTCTGAAAACGGTAAAGGCTATTATCCCAACGGTCAGTGCCGCTTTCAGCAAGTTTAAAATTCTTATAAAGTTAGATAATTTCATAATTGTGCCAATGTCGTTTGGCACGCTCATCATTGTATTCATATTTTATTCCCCCGATGTTAAAAGTATTCCGTGAGCAATTGAAGGTATACTTTCGCCTTGTAATGTTGAAGTTGGTGAGAGTAATGCGCCCGTACCCACAAAAAGCACACGGCTGAGTGATTTTTCGCGTAATCTTCGCATAATATACGAATTCACAACTGCGCCACTACACCCACATCCCGAGCCGCCGGCGTGAACATCCTGCGCCTCAAGGTCATAGAGCATAAGCCCGCAATCCCCGTGAACTGACGAAATGTCGTAGTTGTAGTCCTTGACTAGCAATTCACAAAGTAATTCGGCACCAACCTTGCCCAAGTCACCCGTCAGGATTAAATCATAATCTTCGGGTCGGGTGTTTGTATCATTCAAAAAATCCGCTATGGTAGATGCTGCAGCAGGTGCCATTGCCGCACCCATATTGTTTGCGTCTTTAATGCCAAAATCGGTGATTTTACCGAAGATTGCCGCTTCAATACAGGGAGTTCCTTGCTTGTGGTCGGAGATTACTGCCGCGCCTGCTGCGGTAGCAGTGCGCTGTGCCGCAGGTGGTCTTTGTCCGCCGTATTCGAGGGGCAGACGGAATTGACGCTCTGCCGAGGCAAAATGTGATGAGGTAGAGGCAACTGCCTTACTAACTGCACCCGAATCCACAAGCACCGATGCCAATGCCATTGAAAGCGCCATTGTTGAGCACGCTCCGTAAAGTCCTAAAAAGGGGATTTCAAGGTCGCGAATTCCAAAGGATGTGCCAATGCACTGTGCAAGCAAGTCGCCCGCCATAATCAAATCTATATCTTTTGGCGATAAATCCGCTTTTGCAATAGCCCTTGTTACCGCCTCGCGCTGTAATGCACTTTCACTCTTTTCCCAGGAGGGACAACCGTCGATGGTGTCATCGTCATAAGAATGGTCAAATTCTTCGGCAAGAGGACCCTCGCTTTCGGTTTTGCCAACCACCGCCGCACTGCCGTAAATTGACGGCTTTGAGGGTAAAATCAATGTGTATTTTCCTTGGCGTTCAGCCATAAAAACCGCAACCTTTCATTTGCTTTTGTTTTATTTTTACCCGTATATTTTAAATAATACAAATTGTTTCAATAAATTGGGGTTTGT
>CAZTLU010000057.1:0-9456 GCA_964614605.1 uncultured Eubacteriales bacterium | reverse complement strand
TTTTCTTTAACTACACAGTCTCATTGAGGAAAACAATAAACCCGAACGTTTCACCAATCGGTAAAAGGTTCGGGTTTGAATGCTTTGGTGCTGGTGACCGGACTTGAACCGGTACGGTATTGCTACCGAGGGATTTTAAGTCCCTTGCGTCTGCCGATTTCGCCACACCAGCGTAACTGTTTTTCACAGCCTAATTATTATATCTTATGAAAAATAAAATGTCAATATGAGAATGGAAAAGTTTTGCGAGTTTTTTGTTTTTGAGATTCTTCGCTTCGCTCAGAATGACACATAAACTAAGTAGGGGCGATTCTATATTAGATTGATATTGACCAACTACGGACAGACAAGGATGTCTGTCCCTACGCGATTTTCACGGGACACCTCTACGAAGCAGAAGCACCGACCGAACCGGCAGGTGAGACCTGTCGTTCCCTACAAAGCCGCTAAATTGGTGACATATTATAAACTTGACAAATATAGTGGTTTGGAATAAAATAGGGGTAATATACAGGGTCAGGTGTGGCTATGAAATTATTAATAGTTCGGGTGTTTGTTCTGGTAATCAGAATTCTTTATGCACCTATGAAATTACGCAAGACTCAAAATAAAATAGTATGGCTTTCGCGACAATCTGACAAAAAGTCGCAGGACATGGAAATGCTGTCCGCTGAAATTTCACAAATTTCGCCAACCACCAAGCAGGTATTCCGTTTAAGACGGCTAAAGGACGAGAGTGCATTATCCCTTTCTTACATTCTCGGGATTTTCGGTGATATGTGGGAAATTGCTTCTGCAAAGGTTGCAATCTGCGACACTTACTCAATTCCCCTCTCTTGTCTTAACCACAAAAGTGATTTGAAGATTGTACAAATCTGGCACGCGCTTGGTGCGGTTAAGAAATTCAGTTTACAATCTGTCGGCAAGGCACAAGGCAGGGACAGCGGAGTTTCAAAGGCTCTTTGTATGCACAAAAATTACGATTATGTAATTGCGCCCTCAAAGAAAACTGCCAAATTCTACTGCGAGGCGTTCGGTTGCAATGAGGATAAGATTTTTATTGCCAACTTACCCCGCGCCGATGTTATTCTTGACGGCACATCAAGACGCGATGAATTTATTGAATTAAATCCTCAATATAAGGATAAAAAGATTATTGCGTATCTGCCAACCTTCAGAAATGATGATGACAAAATAATTGCAAGGCTTTACAAGGCGTTCCTGAATGACAGTGAAGTAAGTCTTGTGATTTCGGCTCATCCGTTGAGTGCAGCGAATGGAAATTACAAATTCAACGGGGAATTTTCCACCTATGACCTTATGAAGCTGGCAGACGGAATTATTACTGATTACTCTGCCTGCGCGTTTGAGGCTTCACTTTTAAATAAACCTTTATGGTTTTATATTCCCGACTATGAAGCCTATAAAGAGGAGCAAGGGCTCAACACTGATATGCCGAAATTTTTACCAAATGCTTGTTTCACAGATGAAAATGAGCTTTTGAAATCGGTAAAAAGCGGCGAATACGATTTAAATGCACTTGACGGATTTTCACGCACATTCGTGGAAAACCGCGGAAATAATAACACAAATAAACTCGCAAAATTTATTTGCGGATTGAATTAAAGGAGTTTATTAAAATGAAAAGAATTTTAACCTACGGTACATTTGATTTATTGCACTACGGTCACATCAGAATTCTCAAGCGTGCTAAAGAAATGGGTGATTACCTTGTTGTTGCACTTTCAACTGACGAATTCAATGCAATCAAGGGCAAAAAAGCATATCACAGCTATGAAACAAGAAAGAAGATGCTTGAGGCAATTCGCTATGTTGACCTTGTAATCCCCGAAAATGAGTGGGAGCAGAAGCTTCAGGACGTTAAGGACTACAAAATCGATGTTGTTGTTATGGGTGACGACTGGGCAGGCAGTGATAAGTTTGATTATCTTAAGGAATATTGCGAAATTGCTTATCTTGAAAGAACACCCGGTATTTCAACATCACAGATTAAAAATGACCTCGGTCTTCAGGAGCCTGTAAACGGCGTTGACCAAGTACCAAAAACCTAATGCGTGATTAAAATCACGCTCGATATAAATCCCTTACGGGATTTTCGATATATTGCTAATGCAATTCGGTATGCGAAAATTCGCTCGATATGCTAACGCGAGGATTTATATCATATCGAGTGCGAGTAATACGAGCACATATCGAATTTGGTAAATACAAATATATCGAGTTGAACGAAGTGGAACATATCGACAAATAAAAAGCAGACTTATTGGGGAGCTTCCATTTAAGTCTGCTTTATTTTTGTTTCTTATTTAATTACTGCTTCCAGAACTCTGTCGGCGGCCTTACCGTCGTCGAGAGGATTGAATTTTTCGTGGAAATCCTTATATTTTTCTTTATAATACTCGGCATCGTATTTTACTGCCTTGATTTCCGCAACCAAATCCTCTTGCTTTTCAACGATATTACCGGGTAATTCTTTAAGGTCAATATAGAAACCGCGAATTTCATTGCCATAATCGGCTAAATCGTACATATAGAAAAGAATGGGTCTGTTGAGATTTGCAAAATCAAAGAACACGCTTGAATAATCGGTAATGAGTAAATCTGAAATCACATACAAATCGTTGATATCATTTACAGTTGATGCGTTATACACGAAGCCCTCATATTTTGCGAAATCGAACTGACTTGCAACGAGATAATGAGCACGGAAAAGAATTATATAATCTTCTTCCAATTGTTTGCGGAGTTCATCAAAATCGACACCCAATTTATAAGTGTATCCCACGCCCGCCTTATGCTGATTATCACGCCAAGTGGGTGCGTAGAGGATAATTTTCTTATCAGCAGGAAGATTTAATTCTTCTTTGATTTTCTGTGCCTGTTCTTCTGTGTAATTTATAAGGAAATCGTTACGGGGATAGCCCGCGATAAGCATTGTATCAGTTTTACCGAATTCCTTTAAATTCCAAGCAGATTCAAAGCAATCTGCGGCGAACTGTGAGGGGGCAAGAATATAGCTGAACTTCTCGGCATCTACGCGGTATTTGTCGCGAATTTCTGCCTTTGAATTCATTGCATTATCGCTGGTTTCGATATCATAACCTAAACGCTTGAGAGGTGTGCCGTGCCAAAGCTCAACATAAACCTGGTCTGCTTTAGGATAAATATGGTCAGCGATACGGTAATTGAAGAACCAATATTTTGCGGTTGCGCACATTTCTTCATATCCCACAGTATTGGTCTTCACGATATATGTATTGGGATTTTCAAGTATTTCAAGGTGTTTTTCAGGCTCGCGGAACACCCATACAAGCTTGTAATCCTTATACTTGGGGTCGGCAAGCATACGAAGATAAATCGCCTTGGGGCTGTCACTGTAACTCCTGCCGTCAAATGTTGAAAATAATATTGTTTTTTCGTCTGTGGCAAAACTGTCACGGATTTTATTGTATCTTCTTGTACGGCGGGAAAAATTAAACTTACGCAGAAGCTTTCTGATTATTGTAATCTTTTTACTGATTTCAATTACAATGCTATATAAAAACTTTGCAACTTCTTTTACAGGATTTTTCTTTGGCGGTGCGGGATTTAAAAGAAGCTCAATATTATCTTTACTGTAAACTGTGCCCATAAATTAACCTCTCTTTTTTAACTTAAGGTTCGGTTTTGCCTACCTTATAGAATTATACATTGAAATGTCGGTTTGTGTCAATAGAGTGAAAAACCAGACAGATTAACATTCGTCATTTCTTACAGATAAGAACCGCATATTATGACAGAATTAACAAAAAATTTCGATTTTCAAATCGTTGCTTTATTTTGATACTGTTTTATTGTATAATTTTTACATAGTTTTTGGAAAGGGTCTGGTCAAATGACAAAAGCTGAAATTATAGGTAAGATTAAAGGTGCACCTACCTATGTTAAAGAACATTGGAACACCCCAAATGAAGGCGAATACCTGACACTTAAGGAAATGGCGGCATATACTCTTACGCAGGCAGGCTCTTATGTTTATTTGTCTGCTTCGGGTATGATTAGTTTCTCTGCCGGCTATTTTTGTGGTGCAGTTATGGGAATCGCCACAATTGATTTCTCAATAATCAATATCATAACCACAGTAATAACTTATGCACTGATGTTCATGAATCCGCTCGGAATATTGATTTATGAAAATCACGGCAGACTTACCAAGAAAATGACAATATTTGCTCATATTGCTTATCTTGGCAAGCTGATTCTCGGTATCGGTTGCTATATGTTACCGCAAGGAATGTTCGAATCAATTATTAACGGACTTCCACAGCTTGTGGGTAACATTCTCGTAACAGGCGCAATATGGGATTATATCAACTGGTTTATACGCAGAAAATTCTGTGAAAAGTACGGTCGAGTAAAGCCCTTTATTCTTCTTTGCGGAATTCCGAGTGCTTTGCTTATTTCCGCTATTCCATATCTCCCGGTTGAGAACTTAAGCTATACAAATAAGCTTATTATCCTCCATTTTGCATTTACTTTAATGTCTTATTTTTACAATAACTATGTTGGTGTTAACGGTCTTGTTACCTTTATGACACCAAACTCACAGGAAAGACAGAAACTTCATTCAATTGTTCCTATTATTTCCGGATTTTTCTCATCAGTTGTCAGCATGATTCTTCCTATGCTCATCGCATCAACCGGTGGATACTTAAATATAAAAACATACAAAGTATTTATTCCGATATTTACAATAGTTGGTTCTATTATGTCCTTGCTCGCTGTTTTCTGTAAGGAAAGAGTTATTGAAGCGCCTATGGAAAAGCGTAAAAGGGTTACTTTCTTCAAAGGTGCTAAAAACGTTCTGAAAAACAAATACTTATGGATTACTAATATATCAAATGTAATTGGACAGTGGCACGGACTTGTAGGCAATCTCCTTAGTTGGTGGTTTGTTTACTCACTCAGAATGGAATGGTTCTCAGGTGTTGCGGCAAACATTGTGGTTATCGGCATGACATTCGGTAACATTCTTTGTCCAATCCTTACAAAACGTTTCCAGAAAAGAAATATTCTTATCACATTCCGTGGTATTATAATTTTAACTGTTTTAGGTATCGCTCTTGCAGTTAAAACAGAGAATATTTTTATATTTATGGTGGCAATGTTCCTTAAAAATGCTATTTCCCCTGTTGTTGACGGTGTTAATGTAGGTCTTCACGCTGATATTCAAACATATCATCAATGGAAATATGGAGAGCGTGCAGACTCAATGTCAGGCATTTTCGGTTGGTTCTTGAATCCTGTCAATGTGGCTATTGGTTATATTATGCCTTGGCTTCTTTCAACAATGGGCTTCACATCTGACTGGGATGTGCTTTTCGATTCGCAAATCTTAAATAATGTATTTAGTCTTTACACTTGGGGTTCGGTAATTGGACTTGTTCTTTTGACGGTTCCATTTATCTTCTATGACTTAACCCGTGAAAAACACGATATGTGCGTAAAAGAGTTGCAAGAGCGTGTTCGTGCAATTGAAGAACAAGACAAAGCAGAAAGTGAGGCGGTTTAATATGAAGAAAAGAATTATTGGTATTTTTGCACTTATTCTTTGTATCTGCATTGCTTTTTCAGGTTGTAATTCAGTTTCTACTCTTTTAAGCGGTAGTGACGAATCAATTAAATATAAAGTTGAAAATGGTGAAGCCACCGTTACCGGTGTACCTAACAAATCGACTGTTACAAAGATTATTATCCCCGATGAATATGAGGGTGTGCCTGTAACAAAAATTGCTGATTTTGCCGCTACTAACCTTGAATATGTTACTGTTATCAATATCGGCAAAAATGTCAAGGAAATCGGCACATGGGCTATGGAAAACAATCAGCATGTGACCGCTTTCAATGTTGATGATGCAAACGAATATTATTGTTCAGTTGACGGTGTTGTGTTTACAAAGGATATGAAAACTATTGTTTTCTTTCCACCCGCCAAAGAGGGTGCTTATGAAATTCCCGACGGAGTAGAAACCATACGCACAAAGGCTTTTTACAAATGCCAGAAAATTACCGACCTTGTAATCCCTGACAGCGTAAAGAGCATTGAAGAAAAAGCATTTTTCCGTTGCAGCGCAATTGTAAATCTTACACTTTCACAAAATATTGAATTCATCGGCAAAGACGCATTCTCTTATTGCACGGGGCTTACTGAAATCAGTATTTCCTCATCAATCAAGCAAATTGATGAATATGCTTTCTACAACTGCACAAGTCTTCTGACGGTGAATATTGATTCAGCGGAAAGTGATTTGACTTTAGGTGAAAAGTGGTACCCAACAAATAACGGACTTAATATTGGCGAGCTTGTTATAAATTGGAAAAAATAAAAAGCTCTATTGAAAAGCCCGAAATAATGTTGTAAAATATTAGTTAGAAATTACATAAAGGAGAATGAATATGGATTTTTCAATTTTTGACAGCTTTGATTTCAGTATTTTCACAGTTGTCGGTGAGCAAATTCAAAGTGCCGTGATGAATGTTGTTGCTGAATTCTTCACCTTCTTCGGCGGTTCTGAGTTTGTTATGCCAATGGCAGTTTTAGGAGCAATTTTGATTTTGTTCAAAAAGACCCGTAAATTCGGTATGGCGGTTCTTTTCGCAGTTCTTGCAGGTACACTCATGACAAACCTTATCATGAAGCCCTTGTTTGACCGTCCGCGTCCCTATGTTTACTACGCAGACAACCCTCTGTTTATGAGCTGGTATGAATTTGCAGGTGCACATGTTGAGAGTGACAAGTCATTCCCATCAGGTCACACAACTGCGGCATTTGAATTAGGCGTTGCAATATTCCTTGTTCTTAACAAGAAATACAGTTGGGTGTTCCCCGTATTCTCAATATTTGTAGGTCTTTCAAGAATTTATCTTATGGTGCACTATCCCACAGATGTTATTGGCGGCGCTATTGTAGGAACTATCGCAGGTATTATCGGCTACTTTATAATGAAAGCCATTATGAAGAAAACCGAAAACACAAAGTTTGCCGACTTTGACCTGATTGAAAAGTTCAAGAAAAAGGCGGCATAAATTAAATTATAAAAATTCTCACCCGTGTCAAAAATAGATACGGGTGATTTTTTATGAGCAAAAGAGTTGCGGTCACATTTTTTGGAATGATGGCTGTTTTCGGTATACTTGTTGTAAATATGGCTTTGATTGTAATTGATAGTGAAATCTCACCGTCATCACAAAGCACAAACACGCGAAGTGTGGTGCTTTCGACCTCGCGTGGTATGATTTACGACTGCAATATGAAAAGGCTTGTAAACCGCTCTTCAAGATATATTACGGTTTGTCTGCCCACAACTGATGCGTTGAATTCAATCTCAAAAGCCGTTACGGAAGATGAAAAAAATCAAATTTTTGAGAATATGACTGCCGGAAAATTTACTCTTCTCACAACGGCAGAAATCTTTGATGAGCCACATCTCAAGTCCATTGAGATTACTGACCGATATTCGTATAATCAACCTTGCGTTCACCTTATAGGACATCTTGACGAAAATGGCGCCGGCGCAATGGGGCTTGAAAAAGCCTATGATAGCTTCTTGTCCCAACAAAGTGGCGAATTAAAGGCAATTTGGGGTGTTGATGCACTTAATCATATTCTTTACGGTGACGGAATTACAACGGAAAGCAGCGGATATCTCTCCCCTGCGGGAATTCAGCTTACAATCGATTTGGAAATTCAGAGCATTGCAGAAGATGTGCTTGCAGAATTCGATATCGGCAAAGGTGCGGCGGTAGTAATGGATAGCGAAACCGCAGAAATTCTCGCCTGTGCCTCGGCACCCGAATTTGACCCGCTTGATTTGTCGGCGGCAATAATCGATGAGGACTCCCCTTTTATCAATCGTGCAACCACACCGTATAGCGTGGGCTCGGTTTTTAAGCCATTTGTGGCAACGACGGCAATTGAAAACAATATGGATTTTGTGCACAACTGTACGGGCAGTATTGAGGTGAACGGTACGGTTTTCAAATGTAGTGATTCTACCGCTCACGGCACGGTAAATATGACGACAGCAATGGAAAAATCCTGCAACACATATTTTATTGCTTTGGGGCAGAAAATCGGCAGTAAAAGTTTGATTTCGCTTTGCGAAGATTTTGGATTTGGTAAATCGGTGGAATTAGCTGATAACATGTATTTAAAAGCAGGCTCATTACCCACGGCAGAAAGCATTAGCTCACCGCAGGCGTTGGCAAATTTATGCTTCGGACAAGGTGAATTGCTGATAAGTCCGGTGCAGATGGCGGCGGCATATTGCGTTTTTGCAAACGGCGGTTATTATCGACCTCCCACACTTATGAAAGGTATTGTGAATAAAAGCGGTGAGATAATTCAAAAGGTAGAATTGCCCGAAGCTTGCAGAATTATAAGCGAAAGCACTGCAGAGCGTATTGATGAAATTTTAGAAAGTGTTGTCACAAACGGCAACGCCAAAAGAGCTTATTCGGAATTGGCAGAATGTCACGGCAAAACTGCCACGGCACAAAGCGGTTGGTATGCGGAAGGCATTGAAATAAACCATACCTGGTTTTGCGGATACTTTACGGTTAACAACAAGAAATATGTGGCGGTAATATTCAAGGAAGACGGTATTTCAGGCTCGGTGGATTGTGCCCCCGTGTTTAAAGAATTGGCTGAGAGAGTTTATGAAGAATTGGCATAAAAACAGCGGCAGAGTTTTCCTCTACCGCTATATAAAATACAAACACAATAAATAGATTTATTTTTTCGCAAGACAATGTCGCAGAGGCGTTCTAGGGGCGATTCACTAATCGCCCGTTTCTCCCTCTCCGTCACTCGTCAGAGGGAGGTGAAAGCATATTCCGGTAATTTTTTTAAGTTTGAAATAAATAACACCAAATAAAATTACTTTTATTGTAAATTAAATGAATTTATACTTGACTTTTAGCATAATAAAATATATAATATTTTAGCAACTGAGGGCCAATAGCTCAGTTGGTTAGAGCATCCGGCTCATAACCGGACGGTCCGGGGTTCGAGTCCCTGTTGGCCCACCAAAAATAGAAACAGGTATCGCAAGATGCCTGTTTCTATTTTTATGATTTAATACAGGGACGAGAACCCGTAAGGGTTTTGGCGTTAAGAAAATGCTTCGGGGAAGCATTTTTAGCCAAAAGTACAATGCGAATACCTCATTCGCATTGTAAATCTATAATTCGAGTCCCTGTTGGCCCACCAAAAATAGAAACAGGTATCGCAAGATGCCTGTTTCTATTTTTATGATTTAATACAGGGACGAGAACCCGTAAGGGTTTTGGCGTTAAGAAAATGCTTCGGGGAAGCATTTTTAGCCAAAAGTACAATGCGAATACCCCATTCGCATTGTAAATCTATAATTCGAGTCCCTGTTGGCCCACCAAAAA
>CAZTLU010000056.1:0-9558 GCA_964614605.1 uncultured Eubacteriales bacterium | reverse complement strand
TTGTTTGATGGTCGATTTTAGTAATACATCAAATTGAAAAGAGTTCTACAAATTCTTATTTACACTTTAATTTTTTATTTAATATTGTATTATCGAAAATTATTTGCTATAATGTTATCTGTATAATTATGAATATGGGGTTTTATGCAATGAACGGAAAGATGATTGTAATTGAAGGACTTGACGGTAGCGGAAAGTCAACACAGGTAGAGCTTTTAAAAAGTAAGCTTATTGACAATAATATTAAACTGCGACAGATTAAACTGCCCGATTATGAGAACAAATCAAGCACACTTGTAAAAATGTATCTTGCCGGTGAATTCGGCAGTAACCCCGCAGATGTGAATATTTATTCCGCATCACTTTTTTACGCGGTTGACCGCTATGCAAGCTTTAAGAATATCTGGGGTGACGATTATAAGAACGGCACTTTAATTCTTGCCGACCGTTACACAACCTCAAACGCAGTTCATCAGACAGTTAAGCTCCCGAAAACAGAATGGGACAAGTATCTTGACTGGCTTTTCCACACAGAATACGAAATGATGGAAATCCCCTCACCCGATGCGGTAATTTATCTTGATATGGATGTTGATATTTCACAGCGCCTTATGTCAAAGCGCTATGAGGGCGAGGAAGCTAAAAAGGATGTTCACGAGGCAAATGTTGAATACTTGAAAGCCTGCCGTGAAGCCGCTCTTTATGCCGCTGACCGCTTTAATTGGAATGTGGTTAAGTGCTTTGAGGGTGACGAGCCGTTATCAATCGAAGAAATCGGAAATACAATTTTCGGTATCGTTAAGGAGATAATATAAATGGAGTTTCATTCTCCGACACTTTCTGATTTAGAATGGGTGCAAAAGGCATTCAACGAGGGGCAGACCGACTGCTGTGAATACTGCTTTGGCAATATTTTTATGTGGTCACAGATTTATGAAAACAAAATATGCAATGACAACGGAATTTTCGTTTCCGCAGATTTTGCTTACACGCCCGAATTCTGTTATCCCGTGGGCAAGGGCGATAAGCGGTCCACAATCGAGAAACTGATTAAATATTCAAGGCAGAAAGGCGTTGTGCTTGGCTTTTACGGTATGACCGAAAAGGACAAGGACGAATTAAACGCTTTATTCCCTAAGCATTTTCAATTTTACGAAGAACGTGACTTTTTCGACTATTTATACACATCGGAAAGTCTTGCAAATCTTGCAGGCAGAAAGCTTGCAAGCAAACGCAATCACATTTCATATTTTGAAAAGACCTTTGATTGGAAATATGAGCCCATAAATAAAGATAACATTGAGCAATGCTTACTTTTGAATGAGCATTGGAAAAGGCTCAACTCTGAAAAAAATCCCGAAGAAATTCTCAATGAGTATATTGCAATTAAAAGAGCCTTGCAGAATTTCTTTGAATTGGGGCTTGAAGGCGGAATTCTCACAATTCAAGGTGAAATTGTGGCATTCACATTTGGCGAAAGGCTTAATGACAACACCTTCTGCACCCATGTTGAAAAGGCTTACGGTAATATTCGCGGAGCTTATCAGATGATTAACCGCGAATTTGCTCGTCAGCTTAAAGACAGATATGAATTTATAAACCGTGAAGACGACACAGGCAGTGAGGGGCTTCGCAGAGCAAAGCTTTCATATCAACCCCATCGTCTTGTGATTAAATATTCGGCAGTATATAAATATTATGATTGATTTTGCAACAGAAAAAGATATAAATGCTTTAAGTTCTTTATGGCAGAGCGTTTTTCTTGAGGAAAAGCAGGTAACTGAATACTTTTTTGAAAACATTTTCGCAGATGTTGTTACCCCCGTAATAAAAATTGACGGCGAAATTGTGTCTTCACTTTTTCTGCTCGATTGCAAAATCGGCGACTACAAGGGCAAATGTGTTTACTGCGCAATGACAAAATACACTCACCGCGGTAAAGGTTATATGCGAAATCTTCTTGATTTTTCATATGATTGGTGCCAAAAAAACGGCTATGATTTTCTTACTCTTGTGCCCGCGGAACGCTCCTTATTTGAATATTACGCAAAATGCGGATTTTCACCTTTCGGCGTGAGAAGAACACATACAATAAACGGTGAAATGCCTGAAATCAAAGGAAAGCTTGAATTCAAGAATGAATTAAGCTTTCATAAAAGCGTTTGTGAATACTGGAAAAAAGCCTGTATTCATTACGGCGGAAAAGCTTGTGACTTTGGGTTAGTTTTTAATGATGAAAATGTGATTATCAGAAATGCAAAAGGTGATTTTGAGGCTCTTCCCGAAGAATTGAAAATTGACGGAACAATTATTCAGGGCGATATTGGTTTTGGTGAAGCTGAAGCCCCTGCAATGATTAAAACAGAGAATAAAGAAATTGAAAATATGTGCTGTTATATCGGCATTACCTTGGAGTAAAGACTATGATTTATGTATTTTTAGCACCCGGATTTGAAGAAATTGAAGCACTTGCAACGGTTGATGTTTTACGCCGTGCAGAATTAGATGTTGTGACCGTTGGCGTGGGCGAGGATTTTGTAATCGGCTCACACCAGATTCCCGTTGCCGCTGATATTTATGAGAGAGATTTGATTCTTGATGAAAAGGTGCAGGCAATCGTGCTCCCCGGTGGAATGCCCGGCACACTTAATCTTGAAAAGAGCCCCGTTGTGCAAAAGGCGATTGACTGGGCAGTTGAAAACGGCAAGCTTATTTGTGCAATTTGTGCCGCGCCCTCAATTTTAGGTCACAAAGGACTTTTAGAGGGTAAAGAGGCAACTGCATTTCCCGGCTTTGAAGATGAATTGCTTGGCGCCGTTCTTTCAGAAAAATATGTTGCCCGCGACGGTAATATTATCACCGCACGGGGTATGGGAAGTTCAATTGAATTCGGCTTGCAGATTGCAGAAATTCTTGCAGGCGAGCACACAGCGAATAAAATCCGTGCATCCTTACAGATTTATAATGGATAAACAAGAATTGAGAAAAATTCTTCTTGAAAAAAGAAGAAGCATACCCAAAGATAAAAAAGCAAAATACGATAAAGAAATAAGCGAAAAAATAATCAATAGTGATTATTTTAAAAAGGCAGAGCAGGTTTTGGTTTTCGCCTCAACAGACGAAGAATTCGACACACGCTACATAATTGAGCGTTGCCGAATGGAGCACAAGCGGGTGTTTTATCCCCTTTGTCTTGACCGTGACGGTAATATGGAATTCTTAAAGGCGGATTCTGTGGGGGATTTGGAAATTGGCAGTTTCAAGCTTCTTGAACCCAAAAAGACCTGCAAAAAATATAAGCCAAAAGAAAATGACCTTATAATAGTCCCCGCCCTTTCTGTTGATAAAGATAAACACAGAATAGGCTACGGCAAAGGATATTACGACAGATTTTTAAAGAATTATAACGGCGTGAGCATTTGCCCGTGTTACAGTGAATTGTGCACAGAGCACCTACCCGCCGATAAATATGATATTAAAGTAAGCTATGTTGCTACTGATAAGGAGGTATTACTGTGAACAGATTTTCAGACGGATTTTCTGACAACAGTTACGACGACCTTTTAAATGAATATGCAGGCGAAAGTCTTGGAAGCAAAACTTCAAAGCCCGTGAGTGAACCCGTTAAAAAGACGGTAAGCAATCCGGTTAAAAAAGTTGTACCCAAGGCAGAACCCAAATATGAGCCCAAGGAGGCACCTTTGGAAGAGCCTGTGTTCAACATTGACATTTCTCATAAGAAAAAGCCGGAGCTTTCACTTGATATTGACCTTGTGAAGCCTTTTGAGGAAGCTTCTTCGGCAGAAGATGTAAAATCAGAGCCCGAACAGAGTAATACTATGGAATTCTCTGCAAGAAAAACTCCTCTTTACAAGCGTTACCCCACCGCAAAGGCAAATGAGGTCAATGCAGAAAATACAGAGGTGCAGAAATCCAATCGCAAAAAAGCTTCGCCCGCGGCAATTTTTGTTGCCAATACAATCAGAAAAATAGAGGCAAAAAAGAATTCATCCAAACAGGCTGAAGCAGAAGAAGCTTATGCACCTGCCCCGACAAAGAGCCGTACAAATATTCTTTACAAAATAAACGGCAAGACAAAAATCGACTGGAATGCACTCTCAGCACTGATTATCAAGAGCTTTCAGACCAAAAAGCAACAGTTTATCATTTTTGGTTGCTGCTTCCTTGTGTCAATTATACTGGCATCAGTGGCATTAAGCTGTATCAACGATGTTCTTGCAATCAACCGCGACGGCGAAGAAACAATCGAAGTTGTTCTTCCTAACGATGCTGACACAAAAGCGGCAATTAAGGTACTTGACGAAGCCGGTCTTATAAATAACAGTATGTTCTGTAATCTTTTCTTATCCATTATGGGTGAAAGTGACGAGGGATATTTACCCGGTGTTTATTATTTCACCGATGATTTGGGCGTTGAAAAGATGATTGACCGTTTCAAGACAAGCAGCACCCGCGGTGCTACAATCAGCGTAACAATTCCCGAGGGATACACCATCGACCAGATTTTTGAGCGACTTGAGAAAAACGACATCTGCACCGCAGAATCTCTTTACAAAACAATTGACTCAATCGATTTCAGTGAAGAATACTCATTCATTGCAAAGGTTGACAATAAAGAAGAGCGTTACCATGTGCTTGAGGGATATATGTTCCCCGCAACCTATGAATTTGAGCAGGGTGCTGACCCCGCAACAGTTATTCGCAAATTCCTTAACGCTTTCAAGAGCCGTTGGACAGAAGAATATGATGCAAAGGCCGCAGAGCTCGGTATGAGCATTGACGATGTAATTACTCTTGCTTCAATTATTGAAAAAGAAGGCGCAAACAGCGAACAGTTCGGTCTTATTTCATCAGTTCTTCACAACCGTCTTAACCGTTCAGGAATTTATCCCACACTTCAATGTGATTCAACATCTGATTATATTACAAATACAATTTCTCAGAGAATTACTTCCGCTTCAAAAATAAATGCATACATTTTGGCATACAGCACCGAAGAACGCGCAGGATTGCCGATAGGCGCTATCTGTAATCCGGGCATAGCTGCTATTGAAGCTGCTCTTGAACCTGAAACAACCCAATATTATTTCTTTGCTCACGATAATAATAAGAAAATTTATATGGCAGAAACCGTTCAGGAGCATAACGCAAACTGGAGAACAATTCAGCAAGTTAACGCAGAGGATTGATAAAATGATTATACCCGAGCTTTTAGCCCCTGCCGGCGACCGCGAAAGACTCGAAGCGGCGCTGATGTACGGTGCTGATGCAGTATATCTTGGCGGTGACGCATTCGGAATGCGTGCCGCACCACAGAATTTTAATTTTGAACAACTGAAAAACGCAGTTGAGCTTTGTCACGCAAAGAATGTCAAGGTTTATCTCACCTGCAACACTCTCGCCCGAAATGACGAAATTGCCATTCTCCCCTCTTATCTTGAAAAATGGGCTGAAATCGGCGTTGATGCATTCATTGTTGCAGACATTGGCGTACTTTCACTTTGCAAAAAGTATGCTCCCAATGTACCAATTCACATTTCAACCCAAGCGGGAATTGTAAATCATGTTACCGCAAATGAATTTTACAATATGGGTGCTTCACGAGTTGTTACTGCCCGCGAGCTCTCAATGACAGAGATTGCCGAAATCCGTGCAAAAGTACCGAAAGAGCTTGAAATTGAGTGCTTTGTACACGGTGCAATGTGCGTTTCTTTTTCAGGCAGATGTCTTCTTTCAAACTATCTTGTTAACCGTGACGCAAACCGTGGTGAGTGTGCCCAGCCTTGCCGTTGGGAATATGCAATTATGGAAGTCAAGCGTGACGGAATGTACTTTCCCATTCAAGACTCAAAAGAGGGCACATATATTCTCAACTCAAAGGATATGTGTATGATTGAGCATATACCACAGATGGTTGAGGCGGGGATTTCAAGCTTTAAAATTGAGGGCAGAGCAAAATCTGCATACTACGCGGCAGTTATTACAAATGCTTATCGTGTGGCAATTGACGAATATCTTAAAAATCCCTCAAAGGATTTCACTCCGCCCCAATGGGTAATTGACGAGGTTTATAAGGTAAGCTACCGTGACTATTGCACGGGCTTCTATTTTGGCGCCCCAAATGAAGATGCAAACATCAGCTTTGAGGGTGGTTATAAGCGTCATTATGATGTGATGGCAGAGGTTAAGGATTGCCGTGACGGGTATATTATTGCAGAGCAGAGAAACAAGTTCTGTAAAGGCGATACACTTGACGCACTTCAACCCTCAACCGAACCTGTAATTTTTACCGCAGAAGAGCTTTTTGACGGTGACGGCAACCCCATTGAAGCCGCTCCACACCCCATGATGACGGTAAAAATCAAGAGTGATTTGGTGTTCCCGAAGGGCACACTTTTAAGAAAAGAAAAATAATACGTAAAGCCAACTCGCTTTACAGGATTTAATTGAAACAAGGATTATCTATGGCACTTAAAATTCTATTTATATTGTGCGTGATTATTGAAATAATCTTCACACCGCTTTATCTTAAGACATTCTGGCCGCGTCCCAACAAAAAATCGCTGAAGCTTAAAATGATTTGCTCAACGGCTTTCGTTTGCACGGGCATTTTGTCAATGTATATTGCCGATAATTTCACACCCTATGCAATAACAATGCTCACAGGTCTTGTGCTGGGTTGGATTGGCGACTATTTTCTTCACGCAAAGAGCACGATGGGATTTTTCCTCACAGGCGGCGGAAGCTTTATGATGGGTCACCTCGCCTACATTATCGCGTTTATAAGAGCAATACCCGTTTTCAATGCCGAAATGGGATATGTAACCATACCCGAAATTGTGGCTTTTGTGATTATTTTCATTGTTTTCGGTACGATTATGATTAAGAAGTTCAACTTCCAGACACCGTTTTTGAAGGCAGTTACATTTCTTTACGGAGCCTTCCTTGTCACAATGCTCATAAAATCGGTAGCTTTAGGTATTACATACTTCGGTTCGGGCAACGAAAACAATATTATTGTGCTTTTGTGGATGTCACTTGCGGGGATTATGTTCTTTATGTCCGACTTTTCATTGGGTGTTATGCTTTTGGGCGGACATAACGAAAACCATCGTTTAAAGGTGTTCAATATCGTCACATATTTCGGCGCGCAGATGTTGTTGGCAAGCTCAATTTTGTTTATAAGAGCGTAAGGAGACTTTATGAGATTAAAGAAAATCAGAAATTTTGAGGAACGACACGAAAATTGCAGTGAATTGAGAATTCCTTACAGACTCAATTCATTTGATTTCAGAACGGAAAAAGAAGAGTTTACATATTTTGACCTTGATGAAATTTTCGGAAGACAGGCACCCATCGTTATGGAAATCGGTTGCGGTAAGGGTCAGTTTGTTTGTGAATATGCCCGCCGTAATCCCTACAAGAATATCTTGGCAATTGAATGTGCGCCGAGTGTTCTGGTTGAGGCTTGCGAAAAGGTAAAAAGCGAGGGGCTTACAAATATCCGTTTTCTTGAAATGAGGGCGGAATACCTTTCACTTTTCATCAAAGAAAAAAGTATTTCTGAGATTTATCTCAATTTCAGCACCCCCTACCCAAAAAACAAGCACGAGTGCCACAGGCTTACATACAAGGAATTTCTTGAAATCTATAAGAAGCTTCTTTGTGACGGCGGATTTATTGCACAGAAAACTGATAATCAGGGATTTTTTGAGTATTCACTGGAAAGCTTTTCGCAAAATGGATTTGCACTTTCAAATATTTCACTTGATTTACATAACAGTGATTTTGAGGGCAATATTGTGACAGAATACGAGCAGAAATTCGCAAGTCAGGGAATGCCCATTTACAGACTTGAGGCAAGAATTAAATAAACACATATTATGCGGAGTGTCAATCTTGGTTTTCGGCACTCCGTTTTTTATTGTATATTTTACATAGACAGTGTGATTTTTTAGGTTGTTTACAGTATTTTTTAGTGATATAATTAACTAAAATAGTGATTTTTTTGTTGGAGGGATATTTTTTGGAAAACGCAATTAAAACGCAACAAGGTCAAAAATATGTGAAGAAAAGCGAATTTGTTGTCTATTTGATGGCAATATTTTTCTACACAATGATGACAGGTATGGTTGGCAACTACAAAAATGCTTACCTTGTTAATGTTCTTGTTCTTGATGCTGACACGCTCTCGCTTTACAACACAATTCTAAGTATTGCAGGCTTTGTTACAAGCTTTTTCGTAGCAATGTATATTGACGGTCACAAGCCTTCAAAAAAAGGTAAGTTCCGTCCTATCGGCACGGCTGTTGCTATTCCCGTTGCACTCACGCTGATGCTCACATTCTTTGTGCCGTCATTTATTGAAGACCTTGGCGGAGTAGTTTTATTCATCTATCTTCTTACAATAGGTTTTGCATACTCAATATGCACGCAGTTTGCAAATGTATTTAATCTTCTTGCAAATGTTATGACACCCAATAACAAAGAGCGTGACCAGGTTATTTCTTTCAAATCAATTTCAAGCGCCATCGGTAACTCGGCTCCTCTTGTTGTTGTGCTTGTTATCGGCTTAATTACAGACGACGAACAGCTTCAGTACATTGTCGGCGCCGCAATCTGTGCAATAGCAGGTGTAATCACAATGCTTCTTGGCATGAAGCTTGTAAGAGAGCGCACAGTTTACACTCAGGAAAAGAAGAATCCCCTTGTGGGCTTCGGTGATATTCTCAAGAACAAATACGCTTGGGTTATCATTGTCAGCGAATTCTTAAAGAGCTTCCGCGGTATTGCAACCTATATGGGTGTTTTCCTTGCAGCAGCACTTTTGGGCAGTTCAAGTAAATATCTTTTCTTTGGACTTCCCACAGGTATCGGTACGGCGGTAGGTATGCTTGTTATTAACTTCTTACTTAAAAAGTTCAACTCAAAGCAGCTTTATATTGCATCAGGTATTTATTCGGTTTGTGCTAACACAGTTGCTTTCGGTATCGGTTATGCTTATTTCACCGCTGAAAATCCATCAACAATTATGCTTGTTCTTTTCATTGTAGCATTATTCCTTATCGGACTTCAATTCGGTGCCTCTAACTTGTTACCTTCAATGTTCCAGGCCGATGTTCTTGAAACAATTGAGCTTAAAACAGGTAAGCGCCTTGACGCAAGCTTGCCCTTTGTTATCGGTATCGGAACTCTTATCAGCGGTACTATCGCAGGCGCGGTTGCTCCTCAAATTCTTCTCGGTGAAGATTCGCTCATCAAGTATATGCAGCCTGAAGACGGTATTTACCCCGAACAGACCACATACACAAAGATTGCAATGCTCTTCTTCTACACAGTATTCCACGGTCTTATGATGCTTTTGGCAGGTCTCCCCTTCCTCTTCTACAAGCTTACAGGCAAGACAAAAGAAGAAGTTCACGAGGCAGTTTTAAAGCAGCGTGAAGAAATGGCAAATGCTCAAGAAAAGTAAAATCAAATAAACATAAAAATAACGGAGATTGAGTTTTTTCAATCTCCGTTTTTCTATTATGCAAA
>CAZTLU010000055.1:0-9586 GCA_964614605.1 uncultured Eubacteriales bacterium | reverse complement strand
ATGATAAAAAACTATCTCGAATTAGGTCAAATCGTATCAACCCACGGTATAAAAGGCGAAGTCCGCTTCAACCCTTGGTGCGATACTCCTGAATTTGTTAAAAAATTTAAAACCTTATATTTCGATAAAAATGGTGAAAAAAGTATAAAGGTGTTGTCTGTCCGTCCTCATGGAAATGTGGCAATATTGCTTCTTGACGGTATTGACGATGTTGACAAAGCCCGTGCACTTAAAAATACTGTGCTCTATATGAAACGCAGTGACGCAAAGTTACCAAAGGGCACTTGGTTTATTCAGGAACTTTTTGGTTGCACCGTTATCGACAATGAAAACGGCAAAACACTGGGCACAATAGTTGATGTCAGCGAAACCGGTGCCAATGATGTGTGGCATATTAAAACGCCCAAGGGCGACGAAGTGCTTATTCCCGCCATCAAGCAGGTGGTCCGGTCTGTTGATGTTGAAACGGGAATTGTAAAAATAAATGTCTTAAAAGGACTTTTTGATGATGAAGATTAACATTATGACACTTTTTCCCGAAATGTGCGAAAGCGTGCTCTCTGAAAGTATTATCGGCAGAGCAAGGGAAAAGGGCTATGTAGAAATAAATTGTATAAATATCCGTGATTACAGTAAGGATAAGCACAACCGCGTTGACGATGCTCCCTATGGTGGCGGAATGGGTATGCTTATGCAGACGGGGCCCATTGCCGATTGCTATGAGGATATCTGCAAAAAAAGTGAGAATAAAAATCACCTTATTTATATGTCACCCTGCGGCAAGGTGCTCACTCAAGCAAAAGTGAAAGAATTGGCTGAAATGCCCGAAATCACAATTCTCTGCGGTCATTATGAGGGTGTTGACCAGCGTGTTATCGACTGTCTGGTTGACGAGCAGATTTCAATAGGGGACTATGTGCTGACAGGTGGCGAATTACCTGCACTCGTTCTTGCAGACTCTATCTCAAGAATGCTCCAGGGCGTGCTCCCGAATGACGAGGCAAAAGAGCTTGAAAGTCATTACAACGGTCTTTTGGAATATCCTCAATATACAAGACCTTATGAGTGGAACGGCATGAAGGTGCCCGATGTGCTCATTTCCGGTCACCACGGAAATATTGAAAAATGGCGTCGTGAGCAATCTGTTTTAATGACTGCAAAGCACCGCCCGGATATGCTCGAAAAGGCAGAGCTTACTGAAAAAGAAAAAAATATGTTAAAAATTCAGAAATGACAAATATGTAATAATTTTTATATTGAATAATAAAAAATTTTGTTATACAATAAATTTATAAAGCATTAAAAGTTAGGAAAGACCCGAAGTGAAGGCAATTACCGTTAAAAAATCGACACTTTTTAAAATCGCAATTATCATTCTCTCACTGCTTTTGGTGGTATCAGCCACAACTGCGGTGTATTTCGGCGTGCAATATTCAAAAACTAACGATAATCTTGCACAGGCAAATGATGATATTAAAGCGGGCGAGTCTTTACTTAACGATAAGATTTCTGAAAATCAGTCACTTGTTGAACAAAACAGTAGCGAAAAGCAGTCTTACGAAGATAAGCTAAGTCAAGAAAACAGTGAGCATCAAAGTGAAGTTGATAAGCTCAACGGTCAAATTGATAAATTGAAAAAAGAACTCGCGGCAAAAAAGACTACAACAACTACCATGGCGAGTAGTGAAAAGAATGCAATAAGCTCCTCCGTTACAATGCCTGAGGCCAAGCCTTCAACGGGCAAAACGGTTTATCTTACATTTGATGATGGTCCGTCGCGATATACGCCTGAAATTCTTGATGTGCTTGACAAGTACGGCGTTAAAGCGACGTTTTTTGTTATAAACGGCAGATATAACAGTACAATGAAAGATATCGTTGACCGCGGTCATCAAATAGGGCTTCACACTTATTCTCACGATTACGAAAAGATTTATTCATCCGACTCTGCCTATTTCGAAGATTTGCAGAAAATCCATGATGTTGTGCTTAAAGAAACAGGCGTTGACGCTTCAATTATCCGTTTCCCCGGCGGTAGCAGTAATACTATAAGCCGTAATTATTCAAAGGGTATAATGTCAAGAATTACAAAAGCAGTTGGCGAAAAGAATTATGTTTATTTTGACTGGAACTGCTCAAACGGTGATGCCGACGGTGCAAATACTGTGCAAAAGCAGTTGGATTATTGCAGTCAGTTTCCGCAATCTGCATCAAGAGTAGTTGTACTAATGCACGATACAAAAGCGACAACTCTTGAGGCTCTGCCTAAAATTATTGAATATTACCAAAGCTGTGGAATGACCTTTGATATTTTGACACCTTTTACAACTCCTGTTCATCATAATGTGCTTAACTGACGCGTTACACCTCATATTGCCCCAAAAAGTATTGAATATACACAAAAATTCAATTTAACTGTAGTCAAATTCACCAAACTTGATTGTCGTAAAAACACGGTTTTTGTTTTTCTGACCGAATTATTAAAACTCGAATTTTTTTCGTTGACGGTTAAAAGTTTTGTGTTATAATATATTAGTAACAAAGGTGTATAAAACTATTATATATTTTATAAATTATCATTTGGGAGAATGAACTATGTATACTAAAGATGTTGAAGTTAAAAATCAGGTTGGTTTGCACGCTCGTCCCGCAACTTTCTTTATTCAGAAAGCAAACGAATTCAAATCATCAATCTGGGTTGAAAAGGAAGACAGAAGAGTAAACGCAAAGAGCCTTCTCGGTGTTCTTTCACTCGGTATTATGGGCGGCACAACAATCCGTATTCATGCAGGCGGTCCCGACGAAGAAACAGCAGTTGACGAGCTTGTTAAACTCGTTGAGTCAGGCTTTGCTGAATAATCAATCGGCACTTTAGCACATCACTTTTGGTGGTGTGCTTTATTTTTTTGTATTTATATGTTATAATTCATTAGTGTAGGAGTCGGCGTCCTCGACGGCCCGTCAATTACAAACAAAAGGTAGGTGACATCTGTGAACGAAAAACTGCATATTTTACGCGAAAAGGCAATGAAATTGCCTCTTACTCCCGGCGTTTATATTATGAAGAATAAGCAGGGCAAAATAATTTATATCGGCAAAGCAAAAAAGCTTAAAAACCGTGTCAGTCAGTATTTCGGCTCACAGAATAAGCACACCGTAAAAGTTCTTAAAATGGTTGAGAATGTTGACGATTTTGACTATATTCTCACAGATTCCGAATTCGAAGCACTTGTGCTTGAGGCAAGTCTGATTAAGCAGAACCAACCTAAATATAATATCCTTTTAAAAGACGATAAAGGATATAGCTACATCAAGGTCACAAAAGGACCTTACCGTAAAATTTTTGCCGCCTTGCAAAAAGACGACGAAAATGCCGATTATATCGGCCCCTTTACAAGCTCATATTCCGTAAAGCAATCAGTTGACGAGGCAAATAAAATATTCAGGCTTCCTCAATGCAATAAAAATTTCCCCAATGATTTTCACAAGGGCAGACCATGTCTTAATTACCATATAAATCGTTGTATGGGCGTGTGCACAGGCAAAATTTCTCAAAGTGAATATGACGAAGCGGTGCAGGGGGCTCTCGATTTCTTAAACGGCGATATTACGAAAATTACTCGCGAATTAAAAGAAAAAATGAATACCTGCGCTGAAAATCTTGATTTTGAAAATGCGGGTAAATATCGTGACCGTATCCGCGCAATTGAGAATATGCAGACAAAGCAAAAGGTTGTAACAGATAGTGGCGAAAGCAAAGATGTTTTTGCCGTTGCCACCAATGAAAAGGATATCTGCATTGTGGTGCTTCGTTATGACAAGGGCAGACTAAGTGACAGTGAGCATTTCTTCTTTGATGCAGAAAAAATGGTTGAAAATGTCCGTTGTAATTTTCTTATTCAGTATTATGGCATGAACCGCGCAGTACCGCAGAAAATTCTTGTTGATGAGGATTTTGAAGACCGCCAGCTTGTTGAACAGCACCTTACAAATGTTAGGGGTAAAAAATGTACCGTAACTGTGCCCAAGAGAAGTGACGGGCTTAAGCTTGTTAATATGTGCCGTGAAAATGCCTTTGAAAAGCTTGCACAGCGTAAAGGTAAAAAAGGTGGCGAAATTAAAGCTCTTGAAGAACTCCGCGAATTGCTCGGTATGGACAAGGTTCCCGAATATATTGAGTCCTATGACATTTCCCATACGGGCGGTGAGGACAATGTTGCAGGTATGATTGTCTTTAAAAACGGCAGACCCTTAAAGCGTGCCTACCGTACATTCAATATCAAATCCTTTGCAGGTCAGGACGACTACGGCTCAATGCGTGAAGCCCTTGAACGCCGTTTCAACGAATACCTTGCACATAAGGACGAAAACGCAGAAGAGGGCTTCGGCAAAATGCCCGATTTAATACTCCTTGACGGCGGCAAAGGGCAGGTGAGCGCCGTAAAAGAAGTCCTTGACCGAATGGGCATTAAGGTTGCACTTTTCGGTATGGTAAAAGACTCAAAGCATAAAACCCGTGCAATCACAGGTGACGGCGGCGAAATTGCCATAAATTCAACCCGCAGCGTCTTTACTCTCGTTTCTGAAATTCAAGAAGAAGTCCACCGCTTTTCTGTTGGCTTCCACCATAAAAAGCATACCAAACGCGGCCTTGAATTATCCCTTACAAAAATTGACGGAATTGGCGAAAAGAAAGCACAGGAATTACTCAAAATCTTCAAAACAATCAAAGCCATAAAAGAGGCAACTGTTGAAGATTTAGAGCAGGTTAAGGGTATAAACCACGCTCTTGCCGAAAACATTTATAACTATTACAATAACGGTGAATAATATGATTGATACAATTATTTTTGATTTGGACGGAACACTTTTGAATACCCTTGAGGATTTAAAGGACAGCGTAAACTATGCACTCGCAAAGCAGAACTTTCCGCTTCGCACTTTACCCGAAATCCGTTCATTTGTAGGCAACGGAATACGACTTTTAATGGAGCGTGCAGTTCCCGAAAATACAGATGCCGGAACCTTTGAAATCTGCTTCAAGGATTTTTGCGATTATTACAAAATCCATATGGAAGATAAAACCGCTCCGTACGAGTATATCAACGAGATGCTCACAAATATCAAAGCCGAGGGCTTCAAAACCGCAATCGTAACCAATAAAGCAGATTTTGCGGCTCAGGATTTGTGCAAGAGAATGTTCGGAGATTGCATTGATTTGGTTGTGGGCAGTACCGACGACAGACCTAATAAGCCCGCCCCCGACGGTGTTTATTATGCCCTTGAGGTGCTCGGCAGTAAACTCGAAAATACGGTTTTCGTTGGCGATGCCGATACTGATATTTTAACCGCAAATAATGCAGGGCTTGACTCAATCGGCGTGCTTTGGGGCTTCCGTGACCGTGAAATTATTGAAAAAGAAGGCGCAAAATATATCGTTTCTACGGTAAAAGACCTTGAAAAATTGCTCGTTTCTTTAAAAAATAGCTGATTTTCGGCACTTTTTACATCTATTTTCAAAAATAATTTGACAAATAACCATAAAAATGGGATAATAACTTGATAAAACATTTGGAGCGAGTTTATGAGAGTAATCACAGGTGAGGCAAGGGGCAGAAAACTCATTGCTTTAGAGGGTGAGGATGTTCGTCCTACTACCGACCGAGTAAAAGAGGGTATGTTCAATATTATTCAGTTTGACCTTGAGGGTGCCTCGGTTCTTGATTTGTTCGCAGGCTCGGGTCAGTTGGGTATTGAAGCTTTAAGCCGAGGGGCAAAGCATTGTACCTTTGTTGATGCTTCTGCAAAATCAATCGAAGTGGTAAAACAAAATCTTAAAACCGTGGGCTTTGAAAAAAGAGCAAGTGTTTTTTGCGGTGACGGTAAAATGTATATAACCTTGAGCCGTGATAAATTTGATATCGCCCTTTTAGACCCGCCTTATCATAAAAATATTCTTGATAATGTTTTACCCTCTGTTGCGGAAAAAATGACCGATAGCGGTGTGATACTCTGTGAAACCGCACTTGATGAAACCTTACCCGAAAGTGCAGGGGAGTTTTCACTTTACCGTGAGTACAGATACGGTAAGATTAAGCTTACCGCATACAGAAAGAATAAGTGATAAAAATGAAAACCGTAATTTGTCCCGGCAGCTTTGACCCTGTTACTAACGGACATCTTGATATTATCGACAGAAGTGCTTCACTTTTTGACAAGGTTGTCGTTGTTGTAATGAAAAACCCTGCAAAAACAAATTTCTGCTTCACTCCCGAAGAGCGTGCAGAGCTTATCCGCCGTTGCACAAAGGATATTCCCAATGTTGAGGTGGATATTTACGAAGGGCTTCTGGCAGAATATGCAAAGCAAAAGGGCGCCGTTGCCGTTGTTAAAGGACTTCGTGCTGTGTCAGACTTTGAATATGAATTCCAGCAGGCACAGATGAACAAAAAACTCAATAGTGAGCTTGAAACGGTGTTTATCAACACAAGAGTTGAAAATCTTTATTTAAGCTCAAGCGCAGTTAAGCAAATTTGCGAATTGGGCGGGGATATAAGTGATTTTGTTCCCGAAATAATTCGTGATGATATAGTAAAAAGAATTAAAAGAGGTGTGAGCAAATGACAATAGAAAGCTTACTCGAAGAAATCGAAACCATACTTGAAGAAGGTAAAACAGTTCCCTTTACATCAAACCTTTTGGTAGATGCAGGGGCAATCAAAACAGCCATTGAGGATATCAGACTTAATATGCCCGATGAGCTTATGCAGGCAAGAAAAATTGCTTCAGAGAGAAAAGAAATTCTTGCAGGTGCTCAGGACAGTGCTGATAAAATCATTGAAAAGGCACATTTAAGAGCAAAAGAAATTATTTCTGAAGACGAAATTACACGCGGTGCAGAGGCACAGGCTGCAGAAATTCTTCAGCAGGCAAGAGCAACTGCAACTGAAATCGTTGAGCAGGCAAGACAGAGCGCTACCGAGCTTACCGAGCAGGCAAGAAATTGGTCTAAAGAAATGCGTCAGAGTGCAAGCGAATATGTTGAGAGCATCGTAGCAGTTGCAGACGAAACTCTTACAAATTCAGTTAATGAAATTCGCCGCGCACGTCAGCACTTAAGAGCAGCATCACAGTCTAAAAGAATAGACGAATAATCTAATAATATTTAATATTATAATTTAACACCTCGCCGCATATTTATTTATATAAATTGTGTTCGAGGTGTTTATCTATGTTTGTATATTCCATAAAATCAAAGCATGTTAAGGTAGTTTTGCTTTTGCTTTTTGTGGTGTTTACGGTGATTTCTCTTTTTGTTCTTTCCCGTGACAGTGCACAAACGGGCAAGGGCGATAGTGTGACCCTCAAAGCGTCAACTCACGAAGAGCGAATGGCATTTCTCTCACAATACGGGTGGGAAATTGATGAAGAACCTATTGAGGTGCGTGAGGTTATAATACCCGAAGAATTTGACGATACCTATACCGCCTATAACGAAATTCAGAAAAATCAGGGCTTTGATTTGACCGTCTATGCAGGAATGCGCGTGAAACGGTGGACTTATACGGTAAAGAACTATACGGGCTATGAAAACCGCGAGTGCATACACGCCAATATTTTGGTCTATGACGGGATTGTAGTGGGCGGAGATATCTGTTCAGTAGAACTTGACGGCTTTATGCACGGCTTTACAATGCCTCGTTCAGACAGTTAAGGATTTAAAATATGGAAAGACTTGATAAAATTCTCGCATCCCAAGGGACATTATCCCGAAAAGATGTAAAAGAAATAATTAAAAAGGGCAGAGTAACACTTAACGGCAAGGTCGTACGCGACAGTGCCGTTAAAATTGATGCCGAAAAGGACAAGGTCTGCATTGACGGCGAAGAATTGTCACTTAAAAAGCATATCTATATAATGCTCAATAAGCCACAGGGTGTTGTGTCTGCAAGTGACAGTGACACTGACCAAACCGTTGTGGATTTAGTCCCCGAAGAGCTTTACAGAAAAAATCTTTTCCCCGCAGGCAGACTTGATAAGGACACCACAGGCTTTGTGCTTATAACCGATGACGGTGATTTTGCCCACAGAATTCTCTCGCCCAAAAACCATATTTTCAAAACCTATTTAGCCCGACTTGAACATTCACTCACCGAAAGTGATGTAAAACTTATCGAAAGCGGAATAACTCTCGCTGACGGGACAACCCTCAAAGAAGCAAAGCTTGAAATCATAGAAGAAGGGGAAAGTCCTCTTGTCAAAATTATGATTTGTGAGGGTAAATACCATCAGGTGAAAAGAATGTTTGCTGCGGCAGGCAACAAGGTCATGTCCTTGCACCGTTCAAAAATGGGAAATTTACAGCTTGATGAAAGCCTAAACCCCGGTGAATGCCGTGAAATTATCCCCGCAGAGCTTATCAAAATAGAAAAAAGATGAATTTTTCGTCATTTTTAACAATAAAATTTTTGGCAAAAAAACGGCTTAAATGCGTGGAATGACCAAAATTTTCGTCAATTTTTGTGAAAAATGTTTGAAAAAAATCAAAAAATATAAAAAATGCACTTGCCAAAACAGGTTTTATTGTGTAAAATACATAGTGTTCTAATTGTGATTTTGTATAAAAGGTGGTATAACAATGTCAAATAGATTGTTTCAGGGAATAGTTCATCAGATGATTGATGTCATCGATAGAACTTTCGGCGTAATTGATGAAACAGGCACTGTTATTTCCTGCAGTGAGTTGGGTCGAATCGGCGAGGTTCAGTCGCACGCCGTTGCCGATGTGTTTTCTTCAACAGACTTAGCTGTTGCTGATGGATATACATATAAACTCTTCGGCGGTCCCATGCACCCCGAATATGCAGTTTTTGTTGAGGGAGACGACGCGCTTGCAAGCCGTTATGTTGCAGTTCTTTCAGTTTCACTTGCAACAATAAAGCAGTATTATGACGAAAAATACGACCGCAGTAATTTTATCAAGAATGTAATTCTCGATAACATTCTTCCCGGTGATATTTATATCAAAGCCCGCGAGCTTCATTTCAATAACGATGTTACCCGCGTTGTTCTTCTTATCAGAATTGCAGAGCATAACGATGTTTCTGTTTTCGATGTAATTCAGGATTTGTTCCCCGATAAGACAAAAGATTTCGTTATTAACATCAACGAAACTGATATCGCCCTCGTTAAAGAGGTTAAGAGCAATATCGAAACAAAAGACCTTGAAAAGCTTGCACGCTCAATTGCCGATTCTCTCGGCACCGAGTATTATACCCATGTGCTCGTTGGTATCGGTACAACAATCGACAGCATTAAGGATTTGGCTCGCTCATTCCGTGAGGCTCAGGTTTCACTTGAGGTTGGTAAGGTGTTCGACACTGAAAAGACAATTGTAAGTTATGATAATCTTGGTATTGCAAGACTTATTTATCAGCTTCCTACAACTCTTTGTGAAATGTTCCTTCGCGAAATCTTCAAGCGTGGCTCAATTGAAAGTCTTGACCATGAAACTCTCTTCACAATTCAGAAGTTCTTTGAGAATAACCTGAATGTTTCAGAAACATCAAGAAAGCTTTTTGTTCAC
>CAZTLU010000054.1:0-9820 GCA_964614605.1 uncultured Eubacteriales bacterium | reverse complement strand
TGATGAATACATCGTCAAGCGCTCACGATTTATCGGTTATGCAAAACCCGTAACAAATGTGGGGGAGGCAAACGATTTTATAAGTGAGATTAAATCAAAGCATTGGGACGCAACTCATAATGTTTATGCCTATATCTTGCGTGAGGGCGGTGTCAAGCGCTATTCTGACGACGGCGAACCACAGGGTACCGCAGGTGTGCCCGTTCTTGATGTGCTTGAAAAAGAGGGCTTAGTCGATGTCTGCGTTGTAGTAACCCGTTATTTCGGCGGAATTTTACTTGGCGGCGGGGGATTAGTCCGCGCATATTCTCACAGTGCCAAAATCGGAGTTGACAGTGCAAAAATAATCACAATGGCACATTGTCTTGATTTGGCGGTGGAGTGTGATTATACATTTTACGGTAAGCTGGGTGCATTTCTCGCCAATGAAGAAACAGTAATTTTAAATACAGAATTTACTGACAATGTAAAAGTTATTTTCAGAATAAAAAGCGAAAATAAAGATAAATTGAACGCAAAACTCACAGAATTAAGCAACGGCAGAGTATTTTCAACCGTAATTTCCGAAAATTTCTGCGAATTTTAAAATTTTTTCAAAAAAATTAAAGGGTTTTTGCGATTTTTGTAGTATATATAATTAGAAAAGTATTTAAGGAGGGATTTTAATGACCGCAAGAGAAAGAATGGAGCAAAATGAAAAGCTCATTTTATCCCCCAAGGCTTGCCTTGTTGTAAATTCAAAGGGCAGAGTGCGTGCAGAAGCACAATGTCCCTTGCGAACAGATTTTCAGCGCGACCGCGACAGAATAATTCATTCAAATTCCTTCCGCAGATTAAAACACAAAACACAGGTGTTTCTCTCTCCTGAGGGCGACCATTACAGAACCCGCCTTACCCACACTCTTGAGGTGTCGCAGATAGCCCGTACAATTGCAAACGGTCTATCCCTTAACGGCGATTTGACCGAGGCTATTGCTTTGGGTCACGATTTGGGTCACACTCCATTCGGCCACGCAGGTGAAAGGGCGCTCAATTCCGTTGTCCCGGGCGGTTTCCGTCATTATGACCAGAGCCTTCGCGTAGTCGAAAAGCTTGAAAAAAACGGTATGGGTTTAAATCTTACCTATGAGGTCCGTGACGGTATTGTCTGCCATACAAAAGGCAAAGAGGCAGATACTTTAGAGGGCAGAATTGTAAAGCTTGCCGATAAAATTGCTTACATAAATCACGATATTGACGATGCAGTCCGCGCAGGCGTTATGAGTGAAAGTGATATTCCTCTTGAGGTTCGTAAAGCTCTTGGCTATAAAAAGAGCGCGCGAATTAACACAATGGTGCTTGATGTGGTTGAAAACAGTGTCCAAGATATTGTTTTCTCACCCGAGGTTCAACAACCCTTTGACGAGCTTCACGCCTTTATGTTCGATAAGGTTTACACAAACCCACTCTGCAAGGGTGAAGAAACCAAGGCCATTGAGATTATCAAGCAATTATATAAGTATTTTGTAGATAATCCCGAGCAGATTCCCGATACCTACCGTTATGTTACGGTCAGCGAGGGTCCAAATCGCTCTGCCTGTGACTATATCGCCGGTATGAGCGACCGCTATCTGCTTGCAGTTTATAAAAAGATATTTATCCCTGATTCATGGGTCGATATCGGACTGGGGGAGGGGTAAGGCTTGGCATTATCAGATGATTTTTTAACTGAACTTCGCAACCGTGCCGATATTGAAACTACAATTTCCTCATATGTGAATTTGAAAAGAGCAGGGCGCATAAGCAAAGGTCTTTGCCCGTTCCACGGCGAAAAAACTCCATCATTTACCGTTTATCCCGATACGCAGTCATATTACTGTTTCGGTTGCGGTAACGGTGGCGATGTTATTACCTTTATCAAGAATATTGAAAATCTTGATTATATTGACGCCGTGCGTTTCCTTGCCGATAAAAACGGCTTGGATATGCCCGACGAAAATTCCTATGACAGTACAATCAATAAACGCCGTCTTCGTATGCTTGAGGCTAACCGTGAAGCCGCCCGATTTTTCCATAAGTGTTTAACCACCAAAGAGGGTGCAATCGGTTATAAGTATTTCAAAGACCGCGGGCTTTCTGACGATACAATAAGAAAATTCGGCTTGGGCTTTGCCCGCGACGATTTTCATGCACTTACAAATCATATGCTCAAACTCGGCTACACAAAGGACGAGCTTGTATTCGCAAACCTTGCAAGGCGGTCGCAGAAAAACGAAAGTAATGTTTACGATAATTTCCGCAACCGTGTAATGTTCCCCATAATTGATGTTAAGGGCAATGTAATAGCCTTCGGCGGTCGAGTTATGGATGACTCAAAGCCTAAATATCTGAATACTTCAGATACAATGGTTTATAAAAAAAGTCAGGGCGTATTTGCACTTAATCTTGCGAAAAAAAGCGGTAAAGACAGCCTTATACTCTGTGAGGGCTATATGGATGTTATCGCAATGCATCAGGCGGGCTTTACAAATACCGTTGCAGGTCTTGGCACCGCACTCACAAGTGAACAGGCACATCTTTTATCCCGTTATGCTTCGGAAATTATGATTGCATATGATGCCGACGAAGCAGGGCAAAAGGCGGCGGCAAGAGCACTGACAATTTTTAAGAATACACCCTTAAAAATCAAGGTTCTGCATTTAAGCGGCGGCAAGGACCCCGACGAAATTATTAAAAATTACGGCATTGAGAAAATGAAGGCTATAATCAACGGTGCCGCAAATGAAATAGAATTCGCACTTTTGCGTGAGCATTCAAAATATGATGTGGCAAGTGATGACGGCAAGCGTCAGTATTTGCAGGCGGCAATAAAGGTGCTCGCAAATGTGGGCGCAATTGACCTTGAAATTTACGCTTCGCGTTTGGCGGATGAGCTTTCTGTGTCAAAGGATATAATCGTAAGTGAAGCAAAACGCCTTGCAAAGCGAAATACAACCGTTCAGCAGAAAAAAGAATTCACACAAATGGTGTCGCAGGGTGATTTGCTTGATAAACTTAACCCACAGCGTAAAACCTATTACCGTGCCGCTAAAGCGGAAGAAATGCTCATAGCACTTGTTATGGCAAATCACGAATTCATAAAAGATGTGCTCTCAAAGATTACTGCCGAGGATTTTGTCACAGATTTTAACGGCAGAATTTTCAAAGCAGTAACCGACCGTATTTCATCGGGCAGAGCATCAGAAATATCGTTTTTATACGGTGAGCTCACAGAGGAAGAATTAAGCGCCGTTGCGAAAATACAAACAGTTTCGCATACGCTTAAAAATACCTTTGCCGAGTGTACCGACTGTATAAATATAATACTCAGTGAAAAAAATAAGAAAAGTCTTAAAGATGTTAATGTGGAAAGCATCAGCGATGAAGATTTTTTAAAGTTTTTCAAGAGTAATTAAGAAGTGAGCAGAGGCAAACCTCAAAGAGAAAGGATATAAAAAACAATGGAAAATCTTGATAAAAAGACCGCTATAAAAGCGTTGGTTGAAAAAGGTAAAGCAACAGGTAAGCTTACAACTCAAGAAATTGATAACGCAATTTTAGAGCTCGACATCGAAATGGAAGAGCTTGACAAGCTTTATGAGCTTATCGAAACCAATAATATTGAGCTTATCGACGACTTGAGCGATATGGCAAACGATGCTATTACCGATGAAACCGATATGGCAAAAAGTGACGACGGTGGCGTAGGCGACAGTAAAGCTGTTGCAATGGATGACCCTGTAAGAGTTTACCTTAAAGAAATCGGACGCGTGCCGCTTCTCACATCTGAAGAAGAAATTGAACTTTCAATCAGAATTGCAGACGGTGATGCAAAAGCAAAACAGCGTCTTGCCGAAGCAAACCTTCGTCTTGTTGTAAGTATTGCAAAGCGTTATGTAGGCCGCGGTATGCAGTTCCTTGACCTTATTCAAGAGGGTAACTTGGGCCTTATCAAAGCAGTTGAAAAGTTTGACTATACAAAGGGCTTTAAGTTCTCAACTTATGCTACTTGGTGGATTCGTCAGGCTATTACCCGTGCAATTGCAGACCAGGCAAGAACAATCCGTATTCCTGTTCATATGGTTGAAACAATAAATAAGGTTAAAAAGACAAGCACTCAGCTTCTTCATAAGAACGGTCACGACCCGTCAGCAGAAGAAATCGCAGAAGAACTTGATATGGCACCCGATAAGGTTCGCGAAATTCTTCGTCTTGCCCAGGAGCCTGTATCTCTTGAAACTCCCATCGGCGAAGAGGAAGACAGCCATTTAGGTGACTTTATTCCTGATGATGAAGCTCTTTCACCTGCAGATGCCGCATCAATCTCACTTCTTAAAGAACAACTCGCAGAAGTTCTTAAAACTCTTACTCCCCGTGAGGCAAAGGTGCTCTCACTTCGCTTCGGCCTTGAAGACGGTCACCCCCGCACTCTCGAAGAGGTTGGTAAGGAATTCAATGTTACCCGTGAGCGTATCCGTCAAATTGAAGCAAAGGCACTTCGTAAGCTTCGTCACCCCAGCCGCAGCAAAAAGCTCAAAGACTTCTTGGACTAATTCAATAATATAGTAGGGCGGGGGCTTGCTCCCGCCGTTTCTATAATGTAGGGGGCGCCGACTCGGCGTCCCTTTTGCATTATTTACATCTTTATAATCTTGTGATATACTGAAAATATGAAAGGGGAGTACAGTATGAAACTTTTATTCAAGCAAAGAATGTTTTCCTGGTTCGACAGCTACGATATTTACGATGAAATGGGCAATACCGTTTTTACTGTAAAGGGTAAGCTTGCGTGGGGTCACCGTCTTGAAATTTATAATGCCAATGGGGACCATATTGCAACTCTTAATGAAAAGGTGCTCACATTTTTGCCGAAATTTGAAATCTATATCGGCGACAATTATGTGGGACAAATCGTCAAGGAGTTCTCACTTTTCAGGCCCTCATTTTCAATTGATTTCAATGATTGGCAGGTGGAAGGAGATTTCTTCCAGTGGGATTACCAAATTGTGTACGGTAATTTCGTGGTTGCTACCATTCAAAAAGAACTTTTCAATTGGACTGATACATATACAATCGATGTGCAAAACCCCAATGATGCACTTTCCGCCCTCTTGGTAACCCTCGCTATCGACGCAGTAAAATGCAGTCAGGAATAAATAATTAAAGGACACAACAATTTTCGTTGTGTCCTCCTTTTTTGTTCGTAGGGGTCGGCGTCCTCGACGACCCTAAAAACATTTAGCATGGCGAAGTTACAAAATTCCCTTATTAGAAACATATTCTTTCGGTGTAATCCCGTATTCATTTTTAAAACAGGAAATAAAATAACTCTCCGAGCAAAAGCCCAAGCCGTATGCCGTGTCACCGATTGAAGCACCACGGTCAAGCAATTGCTTTGCAGAGCCCAATCTCCGTTTCTTTATGTATTCCGTAATCGTTTTGCCCGTGGTCTTTTTAAATAATTGCGAAACATAGTCCTTTGAAAGACCGCTAATTTCAGCGAGTTCATCAAGTGTAATTTTTGAATGAAGATTTTTGTCAATGAACGATACGCATTTTCTGATAGGTGAGGGGTAGCTTCTTCTAATCTTGATGTTTTTAATAAGTGTGGTCAGCTCAAAGCTTTTCTTTATAAGATAATCAAGTATTTCGTTTTCATCCTCAATCATATCAATGTCGCGGATATATGCGTCACTTAAATTGAACGCTTCCATTTCGGGTAAACCGCCCTGAATTGCATATCGCGTAGCAATGGTAATGCAACTCACCGCCCAATATCTCATTTGCCTTAAACTGTTAAGGGATAGTCTGCCTGTAACAATACCATCTTGAAATACTTTTTCAAGACATTCGCCAAGACGCTCTGTATCTCCGTGCATTATGCAAGAAAAAAGCAAGATTTCAGTTTCATACGATGTGTGAGATTTTCTGTTTTCCCGTTCCCAGAATTCAATATTATCCTCGTCAGTTGGGAGCACTTCAATACTCTTTAAATATTCTTTCATTCCCATCACCAATATAAAAATATCATTATTTTGTTATTTTCACAACAAAATTCCGCTATTTATATCAAAATTCCGAGATTATATAATAAAAAGGTCTGCGAAAACAGACCTTTTTTATACTTTATTTAACCTTTAATGACCTCATTGCATTAAGAATTGCAATAACACTTACACCCACATCAGCAAATACCGCCATCCACATATTTGAAAGACCGGTAGCACCGAGGATGAGGAAAAGTATCTTAATGCCCAACGCAAAACCGATGTTTTGTTTAACTATTTTAAGCGTTTTCTTTGAAATGCTCATTGCAGTGCCGATTTTCGATATGTCATCATCCATAATAACAATATCGGCGGCCTCAATTGATGCGTCAGAGCCTATTCCGCCCATTGCAATTCCAATATCTGCGCGTGAAAGTACGGGAGCATCGTTTATTCCGTCACCTGTGAAAAGAAGCTTGCCCTTTTCGCTCTTGTTCTCAAATAACTGCTCAACAATTCTAACCTTGTCGGCAGGAAGAAGCTCTGTATGTACTTCATCAATGCCGATTTCAGCAGCGACCGCCTTGCCGACCTCGTCCTTGTCACCCGTCAGCATAACAGTTTTACAACCGTGAGCCTTCAGTGAACTTATCATATCTTTCGCATTGCTCTTAATCTTGTCAGATATTACAACGTATCCGGCATATTCCCCATCAACTGCAATGTGAAGAATTGTGCCGATTTCGTTGCAGGCCTCAAACTTCACTCCGCAACTGCGCATCAGCTTGTCGTTGCCGGCAAGCACGCGTTTTCCGTCGACGATTACGCGAACACCGTGACCTGCAACCTCTTCAAAGCCCGATATCTTGTCAAGAGCAATTTCCTTACCGTAATATTTCTTGACAGATTTAGCGATTGGGTGGTCGGAGTATTCCTCGGCATAAGCGCAAATTTCAATCAACTGGTCAGCCGTCATATTTTTAGGATTTACCGCAGTTACCTCAAAAGTTCCTTCTGTCAAAGTGCCTGTCTTGTCGAATACCGCGATTTCGCATTTTGCCAAATCTTCAAGATAGCACGAGCCCTTTACAAGAATGCCTTTTTTTGATGCACCGCCGATTCCGCCGAAAAAGGTGAGGGGAATTGAAATTACAAGAGCGCACGGACAAGAAATAACAAGGAATGTGAGCGCACGCATAAACCATTCCTTTAAGTCACCCACAAAAATGGGTGGAACAAACGCAAGAATAACCGCACTGATTACAACAATGGGCGTGTAATATCTCGCAAACTTCGTGATAAAGTTCTCACTTACCGCCTTGTTGGAAGCCGATTCTTCAATCAACTCAAGAATTTTAGCAACTGTTGACTCGCCGAATTCACTCGTTACCCTTGCCTTAATCAGTCCGTTTATGTTTACGCAACCGCTTATAATATTGTCGCCAACACTTACATCTCTCGGTAATGCTTCACCTGTGAGAGCAACTGTGTTTACACTTGTACTGCCCTCAATAACTACGGCATCAAGGGGGATTTTCTCGCCCGGCTTTATAATGATTATGTCACCGATTGCAACTTCATCGGGGTCAACCTGAATTATTTCACCGTCACGCTCAATATTGGCATAATCGGGTCGAATATCCATAAGTTCTGAAATCGACTTACGGCTTTTTCCTACAGCCCAATTTTCAAAGAATTCGCCGACCTTGTAAAATAACATTACAAAAACTGCTTCTTCAAACTGCTGGGTGGCAAACGCACCAACTGTTGCAAGAGACATAAGAAAATTCTCGTCAAATACCTGACCGTTTTTTATGTTCCTTATTGAATCCCCAAGCACATCATAACCTATTAAAAAGTAGGGGATTAGAAACATTATTAATGTAATATACCATTGGGGTTCAAAAATACGTTCAATCGCTGCAAATGCAATCAGCAAGACTGCAGTCACAATGATTCTGATTAAGTTTTTCTTTTGCTTTTTGCTCATAATCTCACCTTAAAGCATAATCTGGCAGTCGGGCTCAATCTTCTTAACACACTTGACTACCTCTTTCATAACTTCGTCAAAACGGTTCTCGTCTGCAACAATTATAAGTTTCTGTGTCATAAAGCTGACCTTGGCATCTTCAACACCGTCAAGCTTTTTGATTGCAACCTCCATCTTTGCTGCGCAGTTTGCACAGTCCAAATCTACCATTTTAAATATCTTTTTCATATCTGTTTCTCCTTTGTATAATATATCGCGGTAGGGCGTTTTGCCCCTTCGCTTTAAATTTTTGTAACTATTTTTGTGTCATTCTGAGCGTAGCGAAGAATCTCTAATCTATCATTCGTTACTTCAACGCCTTCATCACTCGCAAATGTGTTCCATACCCTGACCCAACATTGTTCTCACATGGTTGTCAGCCAATGAATAAAAAATCGACTTGCCCTCGCGTCTGAATTTAATCAGATGTGAATTTTTCAGCACCTTTAACTGATGTGAAATTGCCGACGGCGTCATATTAAGCACCTGTGCAATGTCGCATACACACATTTCAGACTCAAATAATACATATAATATCTTTATGCGTGTACTGTCGCCGAATACCTTAAATAACTCTGCAAGGTCATAAAGAATTTCCTCGTCAGGCATATTCTCGTTAACCTTGTCAACTAACTCGCCGTGAATGTGCATATACTCACAATTGAGCATTTCATTTTTATCAGCCATAACTCAACCTCCTACAACTGTTTAATGCATCCCTTGTCAAGGGGAAGGGGACCGCGTCAGCGGTGGAGGGATTCTTCTCTCCACACTTTGTCATTCAGCGCAAAGTGAAGAATCTCTTTAACAAAATTCGTTCAAACAATCATTTGAATAACTGTTCAAATGTATTGTAATATATATAATTCAATTTGTCAATACATAAATAAAAAAATACAATTGATAGATAGAAAAATATCTCTCTGACGATGGACGGGGCAAAGCCGTTGGCTTTGGCGGAAAAAAGAATTTTGCAGGGGTCGGCGGACTCAATGCCCTACAAAAAGGTTGCCTTATTTGAGAGAACCTTTTTCTTGTAATATTCACATTGCCGGATAAGCACTATCAAATTCAAATATCGACCGTACAATCAATGCACTTGAAATCAATATACATATTATAAATATAAAATAAGTGCAATTTTGAAAAGTTTTTCTATTTATCGGGCTGTTTCTTTCTCAACTTACAACTTACAATCAAGAATATATATAAAAGTGGCATACCGGGAATAAAAGAAATATAAAATGCCCAACCGAATATTTCAATAAGAAAATTAAGTATTGTATCCATTACATCATCCATTCAAAAACAGCATAAACATGCCTATTTGTCAATATGCACATAAAAATTGGACAAAAATATACATTTTTATTTATTGAAAATACCAAACGCGAAACACGCGGAAGCGTTTATCAAAAGGCATGAAAAAACTAAAAAAAGTTGTTGACATTTGTCGCCCGTTTTGATATTATATACGAGCGCCAAGGACAGAGGCCAAACGCCGAAGCCCTGAAACGCACAAAACTGGACCTTGAAAATTAAACAACGACGAGATAAGTAAAAGGAACCCTGTTAATCTTTGAGGGTACGGAAGTACGAATCAGAGAGAAACAAGAAACAGTAATTCTTTTGGATAACAAAAGAGTTAAAACAAACGCTAAGCGTTTTGAGTTAAAAAGAAGTAAAGAGCTAAAAAGCACTTTAGAAAATGATTTCTACACGAAAGTGTAAAGATACAATTTTTTAGAGAGTTTGATCCTGGCTCAGGACGAACGCTGGCGGCGTG
>CAZTLU010000053.1:0-10211 GCA_964614605.1 uncultured Eubacteriales bacterium | reverse complement strand
AGAGGCTTTTATTTATTGTATTTTTAAAGTCACTGTGCTACAATAAGAATATGAAAGGGGAAATTTTTATGGCAAAAACTTTAAGTCCTGAAAAATTAGCTAAAAAGCAGTTGCGTAAAGAAAAAGAAATCGCATATTGGGAAAAACAAAAAGCAAGACCAAAGGGTAAAACATATTTTTGGTATCTTGTTCTTATAATCGCCCTTATTTATGCGGTTGATGAAATCGCATCGCAAATCGGCACTCTTATGAAAACAGAAATTGCTAACGATTTATTCCAAAGTGCAAGCTCTGTTACAATTCTTAATCTTTTACAGGTTGTTGCTGTACCATTTCAAGTTTTAGGTATTTTTTACAGACCGCTTGCAGACCGTTTCGGAAGAAAAACATTTCTCATTATCAACACTTTCGGTATGAGCTTTGCAATGTTTGTAATTTTCCTTTCAAACAATGCTATTATGTATTTTGTGGGCGCTTGTATGATTATGTTTTTCATTCCCCACGATATGCATGTTGTCTTTATTATGGAATCATCTCCGCAGAAGCGACGCGCGATTACATATTCGGTAATCAAATTCTTTGCCAATATGGGTGTTATGCTTATTCCCATTCTTCGCAGATTGCTTATGCAGAATGCAGGAGAATGGCGTAATGTATATATGATTCCTGCAATTGTTGGTATTGTTGTTTCTTTTGTTGCGCTTCTCTGTGCAAGAGAAACCGATGCATTTATTGATTCCCGTCTTCGTTATCTCAAAATGACCGAAGATGAATTGCGTGCAGAAGAAGCACAGAAAAAGGCTGATAATGCTCAGGGTGGACTTGTTGCGGCTCTTAAATTCGGTTTTAAGCACAAACAGCTTCGTTGGGTTTTCATCTGTTTTGCTCTTGCAGGTATAGGCGTTATCGGTAGTCTTGATTATCAGACCATCATTTCTTATGGCTATGCACAGAGTGTTCACGGCGGAATTACAGACGAATTTTTAAATCTTGTCAGTGTAAATGAAGTTACAAAGGCACTTATTCTCTTTCCCATAGGTTCGGCTATTGCACAGGTTATTATGGGATTTGTTTCTGACCTTAAAGGCAGAAAAACTGCTGCTATCACAGTTGCCGCAAACTGTCTGGTTTGCTTTGTAGGATTCACACTTGGTGCAAAAACAAACTTTAACCCTTATGTTGTAGGTTTTCTTTGCGGTGCTTTCGTTGGTAGCTATTACTCAACAAACGATGTGCTTATTATGATGGCAAGCGAATCTGCACCGACAAATCTTCGTTCCTCCACATCGTCAGCACAGACTGTTATTGGTTTTGTGGGATATGCCCTTGCGTATATGATTTATGTGCCGATTACAATGATTTTTGGCAATGCTTCAATAGCGACAGTTTCCCTTTGCTTACTTGTTCCGAGTTTCGCAATCACACTTATCGCACTTATCAAGAATACTCATGACACAAGAAATGTTAACCTTGAAACAGTTACAGGCACAGAGTGGGATTGACAAAAATCTTAATAAAACATATAATAAAACCTGCTGATTTTCAGCAGGTTTTTTAATGAAAAGAGAAAGATATGAAAAAGAAAATTACCTTGCACAGTGAAGTTGTTTATATTATTTCAATACTGATATTGTCATTTTCGGTGGCTATGGTTTCGGCGGCGGATTTTGGCTTGTCGATGATAGTTTCTCCCGCCTACATTTTAAGTCAAAAGCTGGGATTTCTCACTTTTGGTCAAAGCGAATATGTTATACAGGCGATATTATTCATCGTGTTCTGCATACTTATGAAAAAAGTAAAGCTGATTTATTTCAGTTCCTTTCTCACCTGCCTGATTTACGGTGCGGTGCTTGACTTGTGGCGAATGATTATACCGATGTTTAATCCCACTATCACAGAACCGGGCAGTATGGAAATGCCCTTGAGAATTCTCTTTTTTATTAGCGGAACGCTGATTACCTCATTGGCAATTGCAATGTGCTTTCGTACATATCTTTACCCGCAGGTTTACGACTTTTTCGTTAAGGGCGTGGCAGAGAAGTTCAACCTTAACCGTACAAAAGTCAAAACAGGCTTTGACATTACATTTCTTACCATTTCGCTTATTATGACCCTTGTGTTCTTCAAGGGATTTGTGGGAATTGGTGTGGGAACGCTCATTACAACTTTGGTAAATGGATTTTTAATAGGTAATTTTGGAAAACTCTTTGATAAGTTTTTTGAAATTAAACCCTTGTTCCCGAAATTTGCAAAGAAGTTTGATATATAAAATGAATCCTCCCTCTGACGAGGGAGGTGGCAAAACGAAGTTTTGACGGAGGGATAGAAAACACAAATCTCTCCCCCAGTCATTTTCGCAAGCGAAAACGACAGCCCCCTCCTCAGAGGGGGCAATTTTTTCTTATTTAACTTTGCTGATAAATCTTCTGAATTGTGTTCTACCCTGCTCTGTTCTGTCAAATACGCCGCATTGCTCAAGAATTGAAGTAAATACAAGACCGATTTCGTTGCGGATAATCTCGTCGCAGTTATCTGCATTCAAATCGCTGTGCTTTGCCTTGATTTCTTCTGTCCAGTCAGCATGCTTTGCAATTCGTTCGTCAGCATTTACATCTGCACCGCTTAAAAGAGCGTCTTTTAAAAGTGCCATTTCTGTTTTAAGACGGGCGGGAAGCACCGCAAGACCCATAACCTCAATAAGACCGATATTTTCTTTCTTGATGTGGTGATGCTCGGGGTGAGGATGATAAAATCCGTCGGGATATTCCTCGGTAGTGATATTGTTACGAAGCACCAAATCAAGCTCATAATGTCCGTCAGTATAGCGGGCAATGGGTGTGATTGTATTGTGGATTTCGCCATCTGTTACCGCATAAATAAATGCGTCTTCGTCGGTGTAATCACGCCAAGCGGCAAGGATTTTGCCTGCAAGAGTGCAAATTCTGTCAGTATCCTGACCCTGCAAGCGAATAACACTCATAGGCCATTTTACAATGCCTGCTTTAATATCCTCAAAGCCGTCGAATGTGAACTCTTCTTCGTATTCTGCCTTTGCCATTGCGAAAGTATAGTTACCGCCCTGGAAATGCTCGTGAGTGAGAATTGAGCCACCGGAAATGGGCAAATCGGAATTTGAACCGATGAAATAGTGAGGGAATTTCTTAATGAAATCGAAAAGTCTTCTGAATTTCTTTTCAGAAATCTTCATTGGTGTGTGCGCCTCGTCAAACACGATGCAATGCTCGTTATAATAAACATATGGTGAATACTGAAGATAAGCATTTACACCGTCAAGGCACATAGGAATTACGCGATGGCTCTGGCGTGCGGGGTGGTTAACGCGACCTGCATAGCCCTCATTCTCTTTGCAGAGCATACAGGTTGGGTATGAGCTTTTTTCCATTTTTGTTGCCGCCGCAATTGCCTTGGGGTCTTTTTCGGGCTTGGCAAGGTTGATTGTGATGTCAACATCGCCGTATTCTGTATGAGTAACCCACTTAACATCGTTCTTAATTCTGTATTCGCGAATATAATCGCTTTTAAGTGCAAGATTATAGTAATAATCAGTTGCGTGCTTGGGGGATTTTTCATATTCTTCGTGGAATTTTCTGATTACCTCGGAGGGTCGGGGTGTGAGCACACCCATAACCTTTGTATCGAAAAGGTCGCGATAAACAACTGAATCCTCACAAAGTCCCTTTTCAACCGCGTAGTCAAGAATAACCTTGAGCATATTTTGAAGCTCTGCGTTTTCGTCTGTTTTCACATCGGCAGGAATACTGTCCATTTGAAGAATTTCAAGAATTCTGTTCACTGCCCAGATTTCGTCTTCTTTTTCGATTAAATTCTCTCTTACGGCGTATGCAACAAGAGATTTGATTGCCTCATAAATGTTCATAGAAAAACCTCCGAAATTGGTCTATTGTAATTATATTTCTATTTCGGGTTCATTTCAAGATGTTTTGAAGAAATTATTAAAAAAATAACGGTGAGGCAGAGCCACACCGTTATTTAAAACGCTATATATTATGCAAAGAGGAAAATTGCAACGCCAATAATCGCAATCAACAATACAAGAAGAAGTGGCCAGATACTTATTTGTGTCGGAACACTTTCAGCAACATTTGACGATGAGCTTTGCTGACTATTATTTGAAGTATTGTTTGATGTATTCGATGAATTGTTGTTTACGGTCGGAGCATCGGTATTGTCGGTTGTATTGTCGTCAGGTGTATCCACATTTGTTGGTGGTGTGGACACATCTCCGCCTGCGAGTTCATCGCCAAACACACCGTCATCACCCTCGTCGGTACCGGGGTCAACTGTTGTATCGTCGCCACCGCCAAACAGACTGCCGATGAAATCAATCACTCCGCCAAATAATCCTGTTATGATATCGAGAAGGCTGCCGATATTCAAATCACCCAAGTTGATTTCAGGCAGTTGAAATTCGGGTACTTCAATATCGGGAATACCGTTTTCTTCTTTTTCCTCAAAGGTCATAAGCTGAGGTGCTTGTGTATCATAATACATAAACTGCGGATATTCGGGATTTGAGTCAACGGTGTACTGCTCGTCAGCAGTTAAAAGCCAAATGTAGAAATCACCTGTGCCGTCATCAGTGCCATAAGCAACATGCCCCAAATTCTTGATAAACCAAGTCTGCATTGGTGCCTGGCAAGTTGATGCGTCAATTACATTGTCGGGTGAAATCATATTTTTGCCTGTATCCACTGCCTGAACATAATCGTCACCGAGAGTTTCACCCATATCTGCAACAGTTGCAAATCCGCTTGTGTTATAGGTTTCAATTACGCCGTCACTGTTCCACTTTGCAGATGGAGTTACGGGAGCAATATATCTGTTATAGTTTGAAACATTGAAGTAATTCACTTCGTCACTTTCAACCATTTCGTCAACTCTTGCGTCCGTGGGATTTGCAACAAGGCTGTAATATGAATAAACAAAAGCCTTTAAATTAAGACCCGCGTCACCAAGCATATAATCCATTGCTTCAAGGTAAGAGTATTCGGGAATCAAGCACCAGAATGACGGAATATAGCCGAAAATGGGAATAAGAATTTCTGCATACATTCTGTCCCCTGCCGCCGCAAAGATATCGTTTGCCATAAGTGCCAGCTGTTCAAAAACCGGTATGTACTCAAGAAGTGAGCCGTATTCTGCATTACCGCGGATACTTTGTGAAATAAGTCTTGCCAATGCATTGCCGTCAATTTCGGGATTACCTGTGAACAACTGACCAAGCATTTCAAGTCCGTTGAACGCAGAGTTTGACATTACTACTGTTTCAACATCATCATAGCCGTACATAGCGAGGTATGTGTTGGTGATTGAGCCACCCATACTCTCGGCGCAGATTGATACTTTATCGTGACCCGATGTTGCTTTTACTTCCTGAATAAAATCATTAAGATTTTCAGCAATTTCAAAGGGATTTCCTGTCCAGTCATAAGTGAAATAATATGTATGTTTTTCGCCCAATTCCTCATAAAGCATAAAGGCAAGAGTTTCTTCACTGCCCATATTCTCAAAATCCATATATGTTTCAACGGGAGCAGTTGAATACCCAACAGTAACAACGCTGTCGCGGTTCATATCGTTATCATAAGCCACGGGGGCGAAAATTGTGTTCACCGCAGTTGAAACCGCATTCACAAAGGTGTCAATATCCTGTGTCGCAAGAAATTCTGCAAGCTGTGGCATTACGGGTAAAATGCCGTTTACGATATTATCGGTTGAGAAAATCTCGTTACCGTTTTCGTCGTAAAGAGTTTCGCCGATTCCGCGGACCTGAATAACAGGCGAATTTCCGCAGCTACAAGCTCCTACTGCCGCAAATGCGGGAACAAAAGAATAGAAAATCAACGTCGCACAGAAAACTATACTGATAAACCTTCTGAAAAATCCTTTTTTCATAAAACGTCCTCCAAACAGAATATCTATAACAGTATTTTATCACAAGGGAATTGACTTTGCAACAACTTATTAAAATACCGTTTCAATAAGCTTTTCTGATACATCAGGTGAATACTGCCAACGGTCAATATGGTCTGCGGTGCAATAATACTTGATTTCCTGCCGTGGATAATCAGCCGAGAAGCTGTCTACAATAGCCAGCTTGATTTTCATTTTTTCGGGATTTATGCTCTTTATATAAACACTTGCCATATCACCTTCACGCACATCGGGGGTGAATTCCGCCAGACCTGCAAGGTTGGGAGCAAGTTCAATGAAAACACCGTATTTTTCAATTGAACGGACTATTCCGCCTACAGTCTGCCCCGCCTTGAAATTCTGTGCGTTTTCTTCCCAGGTTCCCAATAATTCTTTATGCGAAAGTGTAACTCTGCCCGCAGGGTCAATACCTTTCACAACGGCTTTAATCATTGTATTTACTGTAAATCGCACATCAGGATGAGGAATTCGTGATACCGAAATGCTGTCGATGGGCAAAAGTGCTGAAATACCGCAACCGATATCACAGAATGAGCCGAAGCTCTCGTTATGAGTAACGCGAGCGTCAACAACATCACCGCATTTAAGATTTTTTATATACTCCGACATAAATTCCTCTTGCACAAGGCGGCGACTTAAAATTGCGGTGCGTATTCCCGCGTCGTCCATAAAATCTATAATTTTAAAGGTTACGGGCTTATTTACTCTTGAAATTATGGCAATATCACGCACACTGCCGTCTGCAATGCCTATGGCACATTCTTCGCGGGGGATTACGCCGTGGATTTCGCCCAAATCCACATGAAGATTATGCTCGCGGTCACAAAGGGTTGCGCGGGCTTCTAAAATTCGTTGTTCAAAAAAGCATTCCCGCAACATTGCTACGGACTCAATACATTTTTTATTCTGCTTTGTTTCAAATAAAACACCCTCGGGGTAAAATTTTGTCATCATTATCACCTTTATTTTAAAATTGCTAATAAAAGATATGATGCAATATTTAAAAAGAGAATTAAAATAGGGTATTTTATTTTCATAATATTTATGATATTATATAATGTAATATATTTTTGAGGTAATTTTATGGATATTAAGGTTAATGATATTCTTGAAATGAAAAAAGAACACCCCTGCGGCGGCAAGCAGTTTTTGGTGCTTCGTGCGGGTATGGATTTTCGCGTGCGCTGTACAAAATGTGACCGTGAGGTTATGGTGCCCCGTGTAAAGATTGAAAAAAACATAAAAAAAGTTTTGAGAGATGGAGAACAGGTAAATGTTTGATAAATTATTGGGTATTGAGGAACGTTTTGAAAATGTCAACACACAGCTTTGCGACCCTTCAACCGTAAGCGACCAGCAGTTATACACAAAGCTGATGAAGGAATTAAAGCAGTTAACTCCCGTTGTTGAGAAATTCCGCGAGTACAAGGGATATAAAGACACCTTTGAAGAATCCAAAATGCTTCTCGACGAGGGCGGAATGGATAAGGATTTCAAGGAAATGGTGCAGGAAGAATTTGAAACTGCAAAAGAACAGCTTGAAATCACTTGGGAAGAGCTTAAAATTCTTCTTCTCCCCCGCGACCCCAACGACGACAGAAATGTTATTATTGAAATCCGTGGCGGTGCAGGCGGCGAAGAAGCAGCACTTTTTGCCAACTCACTTTTCAGAATGTACACAATGTATGCCGAAGCTCGCGGCTGGAAAATGGAAATTCTTTCTGAAAACCCCACGGAATTAGGCGGATATAAGGAAGTTATTTTCAGCGTTGACGGTGACGGTGCATATTCACGCTTCAAGTTTGAAAGCGGTGTTCATCGTGTTCAGCGCGTGCCCGAAACTGAAAGTCAGGGCAGAATTCAGACCTCAACCGTTACTGTTGCGGTACTTCCCGAGGCGGAGGATGTTGACTTTGAATTAAACCCCGCCGAATTGCAGATTGATGTTTTCCGTTCAAGCGGTGCGGGCGGTCAAAAGGTTAACAAGACTTCATCGGCAATCCGTGTTACTCACCTGCCCACAGGCATGGTGGTTGAGTGTCAGGATGAGAGAAGTCAGCATAAAAACAAGGACAAAGCGCTTAAGGTTCTTCGTTCACGACTTCTTGAAATCGAGCAAGCAAAGCACGATGCTGAAATCGCAGGTCAGCGCAAGAGTCAGGTCGGTACAGGCGACAGAAGCGAAAGAATAAGAACCTACAACTTCCCGCAAGGACGAGTAAGCGACCACAGAATCGGTCTTACTCTTTATAAAATCGAGCAGATTATGAACGGCGACCTTGATGAAATCATTGACGCACTCATAACCGCCGATACTGCAGAAAAATTAAAGGCAGAGGAATAATATGGAACCAAACATTAAACCTTTTGAGAAACTTTTAATAAAGCACAGAAAACCCGCAATTGTTTTTCTTTCAATTATTTATGTATTTCTAATGGGTTTATTCGCTTATATTTCCAACGATAGTTTATTGGTTGCGGTAATTCTAACCATAGCTTTTTTCGTTGTGCTCGTTTTACTTACTTTGATTCCCGAAATAAGAAACACTAAAATTGTGAAATTGAGAACGGAAACTCTTGAATTGTATAAAAGCTTCAATGCGAACAACGAGTTAATTGAACTTACAATGAAGAGTAATAAGGATTTTGCGGCAACCTACTGTAGCAACCGAATTGCTTATCTTATTGATATGGGTAATTTTGAGCAAGCTGAAAATGAAATTTATCTTTTTTGGCGAACTTTCGTGCCAAATAAAACAACTGAACTGATTTTCATATACACACATATACATATGGCAATAATCGCCCTTGAAAAACGCGATTTTAAAGTTTACAACGAGCAAATGAATATCATATGGAATTATCTTAACAACAACAATAAAAAGAATAAACTTGCTAAAAAACAAATTGACCACTCTTTTAAAGGATTGCAATTCTCATTCGATATAATAAATGCTACGCCAGAAACAGACACAGAGGCACTTTCAGCATTCAGATGGGATTTGGCGTTTACTGACCCTATTTCACTCACCCGAATTCAAGGAAATATACCACCTTACAATCTAATGTGCGCTTACTATGATTTCTTTGAATTGTATAAAAATACAAATAACGAAAAATTAGCTCAGCAAAACGCTCAACAAGTAGTCAATATTGGTAACGAACAATTCATTTATTACCGTAGAGCAAAGGAATATCTTGAAAATGCAAACAGAAGTAATTAACATTACAACTGAATATGATAAGGCACTGGAGAAATCTGCCGAGTTGCTCAAAAGCGGTGAGGTTGTGGGAATTCCCACCGAAACCGTTTACGGTCTTGCGGCAAACGCATTGAATGAAAATGCAGTCAAAAAGATTTATATTGCAAAGGGCAGACCAAGCGATAATCCTTTGATTGTGCATATAAGCAAATTCGAGGATTTAGCACCATTGGTTAAAGAAATCCCCGAAAAAGTTAAAATTATGGCAGAAAAATTTTGGCCCGCCCCCCTCACTATGATTATGAAAAAGAGCGACCGAATTTCAAATGTTGTTTCGGGAAATCTTAATACAGTTGCGGTGCGAATGCCAAAAAGTGAAAGTGCACGGGCAATTATTGAAAATTGCGGGCTTCCCCTCGCCGCTCCGTCGGCTAATCTTTCGGGTAGTCCCAGCCCCACAAATGCAAAATATGTTTTTGACGATATGAACGGCAGAATTCCGCTGATTATCGACGGCGGTGCTTGTGAAATCGGTGTTGAATCAACTGTCATTTCCTTTGCAGAAGAACCGCCAAGACTTCTTCGTCCCGGCGGAGTGACTCTTGAAGAAATGACAGAGTTAATCGGTGAAATCGTGGTTGACGATGCGGTATTGAATAAATTAGAAGACGGCAAGGAAGCTGCTTCACCGGGTATGAAATACAAGCATTACGCACCGAAAGCGGATATCACTCTCATAAAAAGTACTTTTGAAGATTTTAAATCCCTTTGCGAAAGCGAAGAAAATATTACTGCATTGTGTTTTGACAGCGAGGGCGAAAAGCTCAACTGCCCAAGCGTTGAATACGGCGAAGAAAATGACGGATACAGCCAAAGTGTGAGATTGTTCGACGCTCTTCGCGAGCTCGACGAAATGGGCGCAGGCAAGGTTTATGCCCGTTGTCCCGGCACAAAAGGTATGGGCTTAGCGGTGTATAACCGACTCATTCGTGCATGCGGGTTTAAAATAAAAATATTATGAATAAAAAGTTG
>CAZTLU010000052.1:0-10421 GCA_964614605.1 uncultured Eubacteriales bacterium | reverse complement strand
GGGTTTTTCTTATGTTATTAAGTTTATTTGAAATACTTGACTGCTGACTCGAACATCTTCATATCATACTCACCGAGCACATTCTTATAAAGACCGTAGCCAATTCGTTCTGAATGACCCATTTTACCGAATACTCTGCCATCAGGTGAAGTAATACCTTCAATTGCGGCAATTGAGTTATTGGGGTTGAAATGAATATCATCAGTTGGTACACCGCTAAGGTCAACATACTGTGTGGCAATCTGTCCGTTTGCAGCAAGCTCTTTAACAAGCTCTTCACTGCAAAGGAAGCGACCTTCGCCGTGTGAAATCGGTACCGTGTATATATCCCCTACATTTGTAGCCGCAAGCCAAGGTGACTTGTTAGAGGCAATTCTTGTACGAACAAGTTTTGATTGATGGCGACTGATTGTATTGAATGTAAGTGTTGGACAATTCTCGTCAGTATCAATTATCTTACCGTAAGGCACAAGACCGAGTTTGATAAGTGCTTGGAAACCATTGCAAATACCAGCCATAAGACCGTCACGATTTTCAAGAAGCTCTGTTACCCCCTCTTTGATTTCAGGGTTACGGAAAAATGCAGTAATGAATTTACCTGAACCGTCGGGTTCATCACCGCCAGAGAATCCACCGGGAATAAAAATCATTTGTGCTTCTTTCATCTTTTCAGCGAATGTTTCAACAGATTTTGCAATGTGAGAGGCAGAAAGGTTATTGATAACAAGAATTTCTGCTTTTGCCCCTGCCAATTCAAGCACCTTTTTAGTGTCAAATTCGCAGTTTGTTCCCGGAAATGCAGGAATAAGAACCTTGGGCTGTGCAACCTTAATTGCAGGTGCAACTCTTTTCTCTGCCTTGAATTCATAAGCGGGATATGTATTACCTGCAGTCTTGATGTTGCAGGAATAAACAGATTCAAGCTTATTTTCATAAGTTTTGAGAAGTGAATCAAGAGCAATTGCATCATCCTTATATTCAATTGCTCTTGCATCGCTTGTGTAACCGATTACTTTACCGATATCAATATCTTCAGTAAGCTCAATTACAAAGCTACCGTAAGCATAATCGAAAATATCATTATTAGTAAGATTTTCGTCATACTTAAAGCCGATGTCATTACCAAAAGCCATCTTCATGACTGCTTCAGCAACACCGCCGTATGTAACAGTATAACAAGCGGCAATCTTGCCTGCACGTGCAAGCTCTGTTACTTTATTAAATGTATCAATAAGAGATGAAGCAACAGGAATACCATTCTCGTTATATTTTGGCTCTAATATTACAGTTTTATGACCTGCTGACTTGAATTCCGGTGTGATTACCTCGTCAACCTTACCTGTTGTAACTGCAAATGAAACGAGTGTTGGCGGAACATCAATTTTTTCAAATGTACCACTCATCGAGTCCTTTCCACCGATTGAAGCAACGCCCAAATCAAGCTGTGCATCATATGAGCCTAAAAGTGCCGCGAGAGGCTTGCCCCAACGGGTTGCTTCTCTCTTGGGCTTTTCAAAATATTCTTGGAATGTAAGATATACATCTTCAAATTTTGCGCCTGTTGCAATAAGCTTGGAAATTGATTCAACAACTGCAAGATATGCACCGTTGTACTGATTTTTTTCAAAGATAAACGGGTTATAACCCCAAGCCATGTATGAGCAAGTTTTTGTTTGGTTATTCTCAACAGAAACCTTATGTACCATTGACTGAATCGGTGTCTGCTGATTCTTACCGCCAAATGGCATAAGAACTGTACCTGCACCAATTGTTGAATCGAAACGCTCTGAAAGACCACGCTTTGAGCAGACATTGAGGTCATCAGCAAGTTTTGTATATTCAGCAACAAAATCATCAGAAATTTCTTTGTTGTACTCAAGTGACTTTGCAGTTTCAATATCAATATGCTTTTCTGCACCATTTGAGTTCAAAAATTCTCTCGAAATGTCAACGATACAGTTGTTGTTCCAATACATTCTCAAGCGAGGTTCTTCGGTCACTTTTGCAACTACGGTTGCTTCAAGATTTTCAGTTTCAGCAAGCTCAAGAAAACGAGCAACATCCTTGGGCTCAACAACAACCGCCATTCTCTCTTGTGATTCGCTGATTGCAAGCTCTGTGCCGTCAAGACCGTCATATTTCTTGGGAACTGCATTCAAATTGATTTCAAGACCGTCAGCGAGCTCACCAATTGCAACAGAAACACCGCCTGCACCGAAGTCGTTACAACGCTTGATAAGTCGAGAAGCCTCTTCATTTCTGAAAAGACGCTGAAGCTTTCTTTCTTCAGGAGCATTACCCTTTTGAACCTCCGCACCACAGCTTTCAAGTGACTGAAGTGTGTGTGATTTTGAAGAGCCGGTTGCACCGCCGCAGCCATCACGACCTGTTCTGCCGCCAAGCAGAATAACCACATCATTAGGTTCAGGAACTTCACGGCGAACATTTCTTGCGGGAGCCGCAGCAATAACAGCGCCGATTTCCATTCGCTTTGCTACATAGCCATCGTGGTAGATTTCATCAACCTGACCCGTTGCAAGACCAATCTGGTTACCATATGATGAATATCCTGCCGCCGCAGTCTGAACAATTTTTCTTTGAGGTAATTTACCTTCCATTGTTTCAGAAACTGCTTTTAATGGATTACCTGCGCCTGTAACACGCATAGCAGCATAAACATATGAACGACCAGAAAGCGGGTCACGGATAGCGCCACCGATACAAGTTGCGGCACCACCAAAGGGCTCGATTTCTGTGGGATGGTTATGTGTTTCATTCTTAAAGAGAAGAAGCCATTCCTCGTCTTTACCATCAACATCTACAGTTATTTTAACTGTACAAGCATTGATTTCTTCGGACTCATCTAATTTTTCGAGTTTTCCTGCCTTTTTAAGCACCTTGGGAGCCATTGTAGCAATATCCATAAGATTTATAGGTTTTGTCCTGTTTAAATCCTTGCGGTCGGCAAGATAGCGTTCCCAAGCCTTTTGAATATATTCGTCATTAAACTTAACTGAATCAATAGTTGTAAGGAAAGTTGTGTGACGACAATGGTCTGACCAATATGTATCAATCATTCGGATTTCAGTTATTGTGGGGTCACGGTCTTCAGTTTGGAAATAATTCTGACAGAATTTAATGTCATCCTTATCCATAGCAAGACCATATTCGTTTACGAAATCCTGAAGCTCATCATCATTAAGCTTTAAGAAGCCGTCAAGAGTTTTAACTGTTGTAGGGATTTCATAATCAACCGCAAGAGTTTCATAAGTATCAAGAGTTGCTTCTCTTGCCTCAACAGCATTGATAACATATTTCTTAATTTCAGCAATTTCATCAGCAGAAACATCACCGTAAATTGCATAAATCTTTGCAGTTTTTACAAGAGGACGCTCTCCTTTTGAGATAATCTGAATACACTGTGCGGCAGAGTCGGCACGCTGGTCAAACTGCCCCGGTAAGTATTCAACAGCAAAAACAGTTGCAGTATCATCACTAAACGAATCTGTGACAATATCAAGCTGAGGCTCTGCAAAAACAGTCATTTTGCAGTAATCAAATAAGTCTTTATCAATATTTTCAACATCATAACGGTTGAGAATACGAATATCTTTTACACTGTCAATAAGAAGCAGAGAATTAACATCTGAAAGCAAAGACATTGCTTCATGTGCAAGTCCCTCTTTCTTTTCAACAAATATACGATAAACCATCCTTAATTTCCCTCCTTCAAAACCTTAAGTGCCTTTGCACCAATGTCATTTCTATAAAAAGCATTATCAAAATGCACCTTCTTAACTGACGCATATGATTTTTCAATTGCTTTTGCAAGGTCGTCTTCAACTGCAACCACTCCGAGCACTCGACCACCTGCAGTTACAAGCTTATCGTTATTGATTTTTGCACCTGCAATATAAAGATTATCTTCAAAATCTTCATCAACCGTGATTTCAAATCCGCTTTCATATTTTACAGGGTAGCCCTTTGATGCCATTACAACACAACAAGCAGATTTATCCGAGAATTTAACCATACTTTCTGTGAGCTTTTCATCAGCAACCGCCATCATAATATCAAGCAAATCACTCTCAAGAAGTGGCAAAACTACCTGAGTTTCGGGGTCGCCGAAGCGGCAGTTGTATTCAATAACCTTGGGGCCGTTCGGAGTGAGCATAAGGCCAAAATAAAGACACCCTTTAAATGTTCTTCCTTCTGCTTTCATTGCGTTGATGGTTGGAACAAAAATTGTTTCCATACATTCTTTTGCAATATCAGAAGTATAGTAAGGATTGGGAGCAATAGTTCCCATTCCGCCTGTGTTAAGTCCTTCGTCATTATCAAGAGCGCGTTTATGGTCCATTGAAGAAATCATTGGAACAACAATATTACCGTCTGTAAATGAAAGAACAGAAACCTCGGGGCCAGTCAAAAATTCTTCAATAACAATATTGTTACCGCTTTCCCCGAAGATTTTATCCTCCATAATTGACTTAACAGCGTCAACAGCCTCTTCACGAGTCATTGCAATAATGACACCTTTACCGAGAGCAAGACCATCAGCCTTAACTACTGTAGGAATTGGCGCAGTTTCAAGATATTTAAGCGCCTCTTCTGCATTGTCAAAAATCTCAAACGCGGCAGTAGGAATATTATACTTTTTCATCAAGTTCTTTGAAAAAGCCTTACTACCCTCAATAATTGCTGCAGCCTTTTTAGGTCCGAAGCACTTGATACCAACTTCATTTAAGGCATCAACTGCACCGAGAACAAGCGGGTCATCAGGTGCAACAACCGCAAAGTCGATTGAGCTGTCAATTGCAAATTTTACAATTGCATCAATATCTTTAGCACCAATATTTACAAGTGTTGCATCATCTTTCATACCGCCGTTGCCGGGAAGGGCAAAAATCTCGGTAACATTCTTATTTTCTTTTATTTTTTTGATGATAGCGTGTTCTCTACCGCCACCACCGACAACCATAATTTTCATAATAAACCTCGAATTAATGGTGGAATAAACGCATACCTGTGAATGCCATTGCAATACCGTACTTGTTACAGCAATCAATAACTACATCATCACGGATTGAACCACCGGGCTCTGCAATGTAAGAAACACCGCTCTTGCGTGCTCTTTCAATGTTGTCGCTGAATGGGAAAAATGCATCAGAGCCAACAGAAACGCCTGTTATTGTGTCAAGGTATGCTCTTGCTTCTTCTGCAGTAAGAGGTTCGGGCTGAGTTTTAAAGTATTTCTGCCAAATACCGTCTGCACAAACATCTTCTTCATTCTTATTGATATAACCATCAATTACATTATCTCTGTCAGGGCGACGAATTTCATCCTTGAAAGGAAGATTAAGTACTTTGGGATGCTGGCGAAGATGCCATGTGTCTGCCTTTGTACCTGCAAGTCTTGTACAATGAATTCTTGACTGCTGACCTGCACCAACACCGATAGCTTGTCCGTCATAAGCATAGCAAACAGAGTTTGACTGTGTGTATTTAAGAGTAATGAGAGCGATAATAAGGTCACGCTTTGCTTCTTCGGGGAATTCTTTATTATCAGTAACCATATTTGAAAGAAGCTCTTCGTCAATTCTGAAGTTGTTTCTTCCCTGCTCAAATGTGATACCGAAAACCTGCTTCTTCTCCTGAACTGCTGGAACATAATCAGCATCAATTTTTACAATATTATAGTTACCGTTTCTCTTGCCCTTAAGAATTTCAAGAGCTTCTGCAGAATAACCCGGAGCAATAATACCGTCAGAAACCTCGCGTGCAACAAGCTTTGCAGTTGTAATGTCACATTCGTCACTTAATGCAATCCAGTCACCGAATGATGACATTCTGTCAGTACCGCGTGCACGTGCATAAGCGCATGCTAAAGGAGAATCGTCAAGACCCTCAATATCATCTACAAAGCAAGCCTTTTTAAGAGAATCAGAAAGCTTAACGCCTACTGCGGCTGATGTAGGGCTAACGTGTTTAAATGATGTTGCAGCAGGCATGCCAAGAATTTCTTTGATTTCCTTTACAAGCTGCCAAGAGTTAAATGCATCAAGGAAATTGATGAAACCGGGTCTGCCGTTGAGAATTTCAATAGGAAGGTCAGAGCCATCCTCCATATAGATTTTTGAAGGTTTTTGATTAGGGTTACAACCGTATTTAAGTTCAAATTCTTTCATTTTAAATCTCCTTATACATTCTTGTTAACAATTCGTGTGTCTGTTTCGCCACTTGATAAGTCAATATATCTTACGAAAAGAGAAACTTTGTTATCTTCATTAAGATTTTTCCAAATGATATCTGTCATTGTGTCAATATCAACATCGGGAAGTTCAAGGGTTTTAGGCTCACCCTCAAAGCTTGGAAGAGGATTTCCGTCACATTTGTATGTATGGATAAACTTTGCCTTGCCTGCAAGAGGATTTGAATACGCGTATGTGTATCTCTGGCAAGATGAACCGTCACCGTCTGCCGACTTGAGAATTGACATAGCAAAATTCATATCGCCATTTTCACGTCGAATAATTCCAGAAATACGAGGTGTATAATTGGGGGCATCATCCTCAAACTCGCGCGTGCGTAGGGCCTGCTCAAAGGTCAGTTGCTTATCCATAAGCTCGTAAATTGTATCTGTCTGGTCACCGTTTGTAACAATCGTCTTGTTACCGAGCACTCTTACCGGATAATAGATAATAAGATGAGGGTCCACCATTTTTGACTCGTCAAAAGCCTTTGTACGCATTGCATCACCTTCGGCAACAAATACACGATTGCGACTGTTAACACTTCTGCCCATAATAAAGTAAGCAGTTATGGCCTTTTTTGCATCAGCACTCTTGCCGATGATGATTCCTCTGCCGTGATAAGCAAGAGAATTAAGTTCATTTTCAAGTGTCTTGATTTCCATTTGAAAAATCCTCCAATTATTTTATGTATGTTTTTCCATTTTCAACTATAATTTTATCGTCACAGAAAAGCTGAACAGCTTTAGGAAGTATTTTCCACTCTGCCTGTTCCATAATTCTCTTCTGTAGTGTTTCGGGTGTATCGTCATTCATAACTTCCACCGCTTTTTGCAAGATAATAGGTCCTGCATCACACTCAGCCGTTACAAAATGAACGGTTGCACCTGACACTTTAACACCTTTTTTAAGGGCTTCTTCGTGAACATGCAAGCCATAATAACCTTTTCCGCAGAATGACGGAATTAGCGCAGGATGAACATTTATCATTTTGTTTTGAAAAGCATCACAGACATTTTCGTCAAGTATGGTCATAAAGCCCGCATAAACAATTAAATCTGCCTTTTCTTCAATAAGAATATCTCTCATTGCACAGCTATATGACGCAATATCGGTATATTCTTTTCTTATAAGTATTCTTGTTTTGATTCCGTTATTTTCGGCACGGGTAAGAGCATAGGCATCTGCCTTTGAAGAAATTACGCAGGTAATTTTTCCGTTACCCAACTCTCCCCTGTTCTGTGCATCAATAAGAGCCTGAAGATTAGTGCCGCCACCTGATACAAGGACTGCAATTCTTTTACACATTATAAAAGCACCTTCTCATCGCCTTCGATAATTTCACCGATTACATAGGCATCAATTCCGTTTTCTTTAAGAATAGAGAGAGAAAGCTCCACTTCATTAGCAGGAACTACAATACTCATACCAACACCCATATTATATGTATTATACATATCTCGCTCAGGAATATTTCCCCACTTAGCAATGACATCAAAGATAGGAAGCACCTTTACGGCAGACTTATCAATCTTTGCACATAATCCATCAGGAATTGAACGCGGAATATTTTCGTAGAAGCCACCACCTGTAATGTGAGAAATACCTTTTACATTAACTTTTTCAATAAGAGCAAGAACAGGTTTAACATAAATCTTTGTAGGAACAAGCAAAGCCTCCGCAATACTCTTTCCGCCCAATTCTTCACGTTCAACATAAATTTCAGGATTATTGTTATCAATATCAAAAACCTTACGGCATAAACTGAAGCCGTTAGAGTGGATACCGGTTGAAGGAAGAGCGATAACAACATCACCAACAGCCATCTTACTGTTATCAATCATTTTAGGTTTGTCTACCACACCAACCGCAAAACCTGCAAGGTCGTAATCTTCTACAGGCATCAAACCCGGATGCTCTGCGGTTTCACCGCCAATAAGTGCAGCACCGGACTGAACACAGCCTTCAGCAACACCACTTACAATTTCTGCAATTTTTTCCGGTACATTTTTGCCACAAGCAATATAATCCAGAAAAAATAAAGGCTTTGCACCGATACAGATAATATCATTAACACACATAGCAACTGCATCAATTCCGATTGTATCGTGCTTATCCATAAGAATGGCTAATTTAACTTTGGTACCACAACCGTCAGTACCAGAAACAGAAATAGGATGCTCCATTCCGACTACACAACTAAGGTCAAAGCATCCGCCGAAACCTCCTACATCATCCAAAGAACCCTCGTTACGAGTTCTTGCAACATGCTTTTTCATAAGCTCAACAGCCTTATAGCCTGCGGTAATATCAACACCGGCTGCTGCGTAGCTTTCTGATTTAGAATTTTTCATTTTAGTTCTCCTTTTGAAGAATAAATATTTTTAATTAACCTTTACCATTCCAACAATAAGTACAAATATTTTCTGCCGGAAGACCGATTGCTTCGATTATTCCATCAATGGACTGAAATTCAAGAGAAGTGAAATGCAGTTTATCACAAATTGCTTGCCTTAAATTCTTTCCTCGTTCTGTTGAAGAGAGAATATATTCTTCGATATGGTCAAAGCCCTCTTCGTCCTCAAGCTCCATAATAGTACTTCGTGCAATTAGCTCCATGTCAGAAGTTGCACGGGAAAAATTGAGGTATTTGCAACCATACATAATCGGAGGACATGCTGAACGAATATGAACCTCTTTTGCACCGTTTTCATAAAGGAATTCAACAGTTTCACGAAGCTGAGTTCCTCTGACAATACTGTCATCAACAAAAAGAAGTCTTTTGTCCTGAATTAAGTCGTGCACGGGAATTTGCTTCATTTTAGCAACTCGGTTACGCTCGCCCTGATTAGAAGGAGTAAAGCTTCTTGCCCAAGTTGGTGTGTATTTAATGAAAGGTCGTGCAAACTGAACTCCACTTTCATTTGCGTAGCCTATTGCATGTGGTGTACCTGAATCAGGAACACCGCTCACATAGTCTATTTCCTGCGCAACACCGTTTTCTTTGTCATTTTGTGCCATTATTTTGCCGTTTTCATAACGCATAACCTCAACATTTCTGCCCTCATAACAGGATGTTGAGTATCCGTAATAGGACCACAAAAAAGCACAGATTTTCATATTTTTGCCGGGTTTTTTAAGAACTCTGACATCATCGACTGAAAGTTCGACAATTTCGCCGGGACCTAATTCTTTATAATCAATGTAGCCAAGTTTTTTGTAAGCGAAATCCTCAAAGGATATGCAATATCCGTCATCACGCTGACCGATTAAAACAGGAATTCTGCCAAATTTATCGCGAGCTGCAACAAGATTTCCGTCATCCTTAAGAATAAGAATTGATGCAGTACCGTCAATAAGACTCTGTGCGTAAGCAATGCCATCTGCAAAATTATCCTTTTGGTTAATCATTGCCGCAACAAGCTCAGTGGAGTTAATACCATCATTGGTCATAGCACCAAAATGTCCACCATTAGCAAAAAGATAATCTTCAACAAGCTTTTCCTTATTATTGATTAAACCAATTATACAAATTGCATATAAACCAAGTTTTGAACGAACAAGTAATGGTTGTGCATCGGAGTCGCTTATACAACCAATTGCCGAATTACCTGTCATCTGATTTGAAATGTTTTCAAACTTTGTTCTGAACGGTGAATTTTCAATTTTATGAATTTTTCGTTGTAAACCGATATTTTTGTCGTAAGCTGCCATGCCGCCACGACGAGTACCGAGATGAGAGTGATAGTCAGTTCCAAAAAAAACATCTAAAACCGTGTCATTTTTGCTGACTGCACCGAAAAAACCACCCATGGAATATACCTCTTATGCGAAGAAAAGTTCAGAAAGTGTCATTGGGTCAATATATTCGCCATCTTTGTAAACGCGCATATTACCTGATGCGATTTCATCGATAAGCATAACATTGCCGTCGGGGTCATAACCGAACTCGAACTTAATGTCATAGAGAATAAGTCCCTTTTCTTTGAGGTCGTCAGCAACAATCTGAGTAATTTTCTGTGTCATTTCTTTAATATCGTCATACTGCCTGTCAGTCATAACACCTAAAGCTACAAGTGCATCTTTATTAACAAGTGGGTCGCCCTTTGCATCATCCTTAAATGTTGTTTCAACATATGCGGGAAGGTCTGCACCCTCTTCAATATAATC
>CAZTLU010000051.1:0-10502 GCA_964614605.1 uncultured Eubacteriales bacterium | reverse complement strand
TTTAAAACCCTAAATCTCGCTTGAGATTTAGGGTTTTTCTACAGACTGAGGCGAGAGAAAAAATTCTCTCGCTATTTTTATAGCAAATTTGAATTTGTAGGGATGATTTTATTGATACCCCCCTCAGTCAAATGCTACGCATTTGCCAGCTCCCCCTCAAGGGTGGAGCCCAAGTTAGCCTTCCCCCACCGAGGGGAAGGTGTCACCGTAAGGTGACGGAAGGGGGGATATAATTGCGTCGCAGACCCTTCGTTTTGCACTTTACATTTTACATTTTGCATTTCTACAAGCCCCAATTTTTCACACAAAAAAGGACAGACGATTTTGTCTGCCCTTCACTCTTCCATTAACTTTTTCATTTCTTCTGCAGAAATTTTGATATATCGGTTATCAGCGTACTATGTTCTCATACAAAAACTCAAAAACAGCATCTTTGCTGATTTTGATAACTCTGTATTCACCATCGGGGATTGTCTTGTTTGCTTTTTTCTTGAACATATTTTACCTCTTGTAACAATAGTGGCGGAGGAATCCCTCCACCGCTAACGCGGTCCCCCTCCCTTTGACAAGGGAGGCAATGACACACACTATTTACATTTGGAATATGCCGTATGTAAGACCCGACATAATAAAGCCTGCAATAAGCACACCGAGAGCAATTATTGGCAATGAACGCTTAAAACGAATATCAAGAAGTGCCGCCATAAGTGCACCTGTCCAACCGCCCGTACCGGGAAGCGGAATTGCAACGAATATGAGAAGACCCCAAGACTTATATCTCAAAATCTTTTCTTTATTTCTTTCGGTCTTTGCTTCAAGCTTAACAATAATCTTTTCAAAGAAGCTGAAACGACGCAAAAATTCAAAAATCTTTCTGATGAAAAGAATGATAAAGGGAATGGGAAGCATATTGCCGATATAGCAAATCAAGAATGCCTTAAGAAAAGGAATTTCCATAAGCCGAGCTGCAATCATGCCACCGCGACACTCAAGAACGGGCAAAAGTGAAATTACAAACGCCACTAACTCCTCGGGGATTTTATCTTGCAGAAATCCCATTATTGCGTCAACTATCTGTTCAACCATTTGTTGCCACCCCCACTCTTTCCAGGTATTCGTTGGCTTTTCTCAACAAATTTTTATCATTAGGAAATTTCAGCGAATTCATAGCCTTGTCAAACTTAAGCCAAAGATATTCTTCAATCTCTTCACGCTGAATAATTGTGCTTGTGTCGTCGGTAGTTGCCAAAAATATAATAACCTTTTTTTCAATTCGTCCTTGAATTGAGTATTCGGATTTATATCTGAAATCGGGCAGAAAACGAATTCTGATTCCCGTTTCTTCAAGCACCTCGCGATAGGCGGTTTCTTTTTCGTTTTCACCGCGTTCCATATGCCCTTTGGGAAATCCCCAGTTTGCACTTCTCTTGTTTTTAATAAGAAGAAAACGCACTTCACCGTTGATTATGCGGTAAACAATTGCACCGCAGGACGCCTCATAAAGACAGCTTAAATCATAAGTGCCCTCTTTTTCTGCAAACGCGATTGCGTCTTCAATCTGATGAACGATATATCTTTTGCTTTTCGGCGCAACAACCAGAATAATACCGCCCATATCTTTTCTTTTGATTACTGCGATTACACGGCCCTCAAAAATTCTGACCCTGTGTGTAACGCCCATAACATAAGCACCCTTGACAGGAGAACGAGCATCCAGCCCACTCTCAACCGTACCGTAATTCAGTTCATAGGTGAATTTCTTTTCACTGTCAACGGAGTGCATAGGGTCCGTGACTCTGACCCTTACATACTTACCTAACATATGCATTTGCTCCCGAAAAATTGAATTTGCGCTTGATACTATGCAAATTCGTCTCAAACTGTCTATCATTATACATATTTTCTTTATAAGTTTCAAGTGCTATAAGATTTATTCTTTAATTTTCTTTTAATAAAGTAATTTTTTTAGCGAAAATCATTGAGATTTTTGGGTTTCTGTTGTAGAATATCAGTGTATATCATAATCAATTTAAGGAGTGTGCAAATTGGCTGACAACCGATTCAGACAATCTAACGACGACTTTGAAGATATTTTCAGCAACTCATCGTCAAATGACCAATACGAAGATATTTACAGCAATTCCGCTGACCAATATAAATATGAAGATGTTTCATCATTTTCTGACAATGCAGAGAAAAAATCCTCTCCAAAGGCTTATGAGGACTATTTCAACGACGATTTCACCGTAAAATACAACAGTGCGGTGCAGAACCGTCGCCGTCAGGAAATTTCTTATGATGATGTTAGCGAGGTTTATGAAAATATTTCCTCTGAAAACGAGCCCAAAAAGAAAAACAATAAAAAAAGACATCCTGTAAGAAACACCTTCATTGTTCTTCTTTGCCTTGTGCTTGTAGGTGTTTCATGTGTAGGATTTTACGGTTATCAGACACTTGAAAGAATTTTATCTTCTTTCAATACAGACGAGCCCTTAGAGGAAAATCAGTATATTGATTCGTCAGAGCTTTACAGTGACCCCAACCAGACAAATATTCTGCTTATCGGTATTGACGCACGCGAAGCAGACGAGGATTCTCGTTCTGACACAATGATGCTTGTTACAATAGACAACACTAACGGACAGATTAAGCTCACATCATTTTTGCGCGACTCTTATGTTGAGATTGCGGGCAAAAACTGGAATGAAAAGCTTAACGCGGCATATTTCCGCGGCGGTGTGCAAATGCTTGTTGATACACTTGAGCTAAACTTCAAGGTGGATATCCCCTACTATATGCTTGTAAACTTTGAGATTTTCACCACAATCGTTGATGAATTGGGCGGTATCAATGTTGATGTTACCGAGCGTGAAAGTGAATATGTTGCAACATCTAAAAAGCCTAATATTCCCGTTGAAATTCCCGCAGGTGAGGATGTTCTTTTAAACGGTGAGCAGGCACTCTGGTATGCGAGAATCCGTAAGCTTGACTCCGACTTTATGCGCACACAGCGTCAGCGCAAGGTTATCACAGCTATGGTTGACAAAGCCCTTACCAAAGACTTGAGCGAGCTTATATCACTTGCAGAAACTGTTGCACCCTTGGTAAAGACAAATCTTACCTCTGACGAAATTCTCAATTTAGGTATAGGTGCACTTAAAGACCAGGCATTCGCTTATGATGTTGTTCAGCATCAGGTACCCGCAGACGGAACATGGTCAAGTCGTAATATTTCAAACGTAGGTTCAAGTCTTGTTATGGATATGGATAAAAATATTGAACTTCTTCACTCATTCCTTTCAGAAAAGCAAGAGGTTGAGAAAGAAGAAGACACATCCAAATCCGCTGAGTAACAGTCAAATAACCCTCCGGGAGGTAAAATATTATGAAAAAGGCAAAAATGTCACTTGTATCTGAATTTACAAGCGCTAAAATCGACAAAAGAATTTTCGGCTCATTCATTGAGCATCTGGGCAGAGCGGTTTATGGCGGTCTTTATGAGCCCGGCCACCCCCTTGCAGATGAAGACGGCTTCAGAACTGATGTTATTGAAGAAATTAAAAAGCTCAATGTGCCAATAGTCCGTTATCCCGGCGGAAACTTTGTTTCAGGCTACAATTGGGAAGACGGTGTGGGTCCCATTGAACTTCGTCCCAAAAAGCTTGATTTGGCGTGGGGCGTTACAGAGCCCAACTATTTCGGTACCAACGAATTTGTAAAATGGTGCAGAAAGGCAAATTCCGAGCCTATGATGGCGGTAAACCTTGGACTTCGCGGACCGGAAGAGGCAAGAAATCTTGTGGAATACTGTAACCATAAGAGTGGCAGTTATTGGAGCGATTTACGCCGTTCACATGGCTATGAAGACCCCCACAATATCAAGCTTTGGTGCCTTGGCAACGAGATGGATGGCGATTGGCAGATTGGTCACAAAACTGCCTATGAATACGGCAGAGCGGCAAGCGAAGCTGCAAAGGTTATGAAATGGACTGACAATTCAATCGAGACCATTCTCTGCGGAAGCTCTGCGATAGGTATGCCCACCTTTGGCGATTGGGAAGCTACAACTCTTGACTTGGCTTATGACAAGGTTGACTATCTTTCGCTACATATTTATTTTGACAATCGCACAAATGATACCCCCTCATTCCTTGCAAAGAATATGGTTATGGATGAATTTATCCGTACTGTTATATGTATTTGCGACTACATAAAAGGTAAAAAGCATTCAAAACACCAGGTTAATCTTTCCTTTGACGAGTGGAATGTATGGTATCATTCAAACGGCGTTCATGTTGAAAAATGGTGCACCGCGCCCCATCAGCTTGAGGATATCTATAACTTTGAAGATGCACTTTTGGTTGGTCTTATGCTTATGACACTTTTAAAACATGCTGACCGTGTTAAAATTGCATGTCTTGCTCAGCTTGTAAATGTTATCGCACCCATTATGACTGAAAACGGTGGCAAATGCTGGGAACAGACAATTTTCTACCCATTTATGCACCTTTCAAACTATGGCAGAGGCTATACTCTGGATTCACGGGTTATATCGCCTAAACACGATACAAAAGAGTTTACGGATGTTCCTGATATTGATGCACTTGCAACAATGAGTGAGGACAAAGAAAGCCTTACCATTTTTGCGGTTAACAGAAATCTCCAAGAGGATGTTCTTTTTGATGTTTCTCTTCTCGATTTTGAAAACTTTGAGGTGCTTGAACATATTGAGATGAGTGGCTTTGACCCCAAGGAAGAAAACAGTGTGACATCGGGCAAGGTAAAGCCTTTTAACGCAGAAAAGCCCTTGCTTGACGGCAAAACTCTCACAGCCAAGCTTAAACCTCTCTCTTGGAATGTAATTAGGCTTGCAAAAAGGAAATAATTGTGATACAATTTACAAGATATATTATTGCTACTAAAGAAAGAGTGATTTTATGGCAGCAAAATGTCCTGAATGCGGACGCGAACTCAGAATTTGGAACATAAAGGCAGAGTGTCCTTCTTGCGGAGTTAATATTCCCAATCATAAATGGGAAGAAAGACTTGAAAACGATGCCGACACAGCGGAGCATATGTTTGCAAGACTTCATTACAAAATTGCAAACTTCAAAAGTGCAGTTGTAGGCTCAAAGCTTCGCATTGTTCGTCTTATTCTTACCTTTGCACCCCTTATTGCATTGGTGCTTCCCCTTTACAACTTTAAGCTCACACTCCCCTTCTATAGCGGAGAAAAATCAGTTTCATTTTTAACCTTTGTTCTTGATTATCTTCTTGAGACAGATATCGGCAGTGTAATCAAGCTTCTCGGCGGTGAGGTGCTTGGCAATGCGGCACTTATGGTAGTTATTGCTTGCGTACTTATGCTTTTAGCAGTTGTATGCGGTGTTCTCAACTTCTTTGTGCTTCTCCTTTCGGGCATCAAGCTTAAATACAAGCTCAATATTTCTCTCAATGTAATCAGTGCAATCTGCTGGGCAGCTGCAGCAGTATTCTTTGTTCAGTTCACAAATGCTTGTGCAGCTCTTGGCGGCGGAATTATTACAGAATGCAGTCTTGGTTTCGGCTTTATTGTTGGTGTTGTTCTTTTCCTTGTCAACTTCGTGCTTAATGTGATTGTTGGTAAGAGCCTTAAAAAGCAGATGAACGAGCAACCCACAATGGACGAATTCATTGAAAACGAAATTGCAGAGCTTCGCAAGCCTAAAGAAGCAAAAGCATAAAATACATTTATAATCAAACCCTCTCATACACTTGTATGGGAGGGTATTTTTATGCGAATCTGGACTTTATCACGGCGAACATTTGTGGGCATCCTTTGTATTATTCTGGGGGTGTTTCTTTTAATTTTTACACTTGTGGAAAAAACGGTGTCAGCCTCGGCAAGCGAGAAAAAACTGCCAATATATTCAGTTGAAACGCAAGAGAAAAAGGTTGCAATTACCTTTGATGCGGCGTGGACCAACCAAGATACCGATGAACTTATTGAAATATTAAAAAAGCATAACGCAAAGGCGACCTTTTTTATTGTGGGCGATTGGGCGGAAAAATTCCCCGAAAGTGTAAAGGCCTTTTATGACGCAGGTCATACAATTGCCAATCATTCTGACACCCATAAAGCATTTTCAAAATGCTCAAGAGAAGAAATAAAAGAAGAAATCATAAATTGCAATGAAAAGCTTGAAAATATAACGGGCGAAAAGGTGACACTGCTCCGCGCACCGTCGGGGGACTACACCGACGAAAGCCTTGAAGTCACCGAAAGTCTTAATATGTATATGATTCAATGGGACAATGACAGTTTAGATTACACGGGCTTGACCGTTGATGAAATTGTGAGCAGAGTTATTTCACGAGCACACAACGGCTCAATTATACTTTTTCACAATGGTGTTGACACCACCGCCACGGCTCTGGACAAAATACTTACCGAGCTTGAAAATCAAGGCTATTCCTTTGTTTCGGTCAACGATTTGATATATAAGGATAACTACACAATCGACCACACAGGCAGACAATATTTGAATGCAGAATGAAAATTTATATTTTCTAATTGCTTTTTATCGGCATTTTTACTGTATTTGCTGACAAATTTTCTACATATCTGCGTCCAATTTTTTCTTGAAATTTAAATTGATATATAATACAATATTCATATATAGAACCATAGGGGGACACTTTTATGCCGACAACAAGCATTTCAAAAATCAAGACAAAAAGCAACAACCTGCATCTTCGCGTTGCAAGGGGTCATTTTGCTACAAACAGCTCACACAGTAACTATTATATAGATGTTGCTGCACAAAAGTCCCGTCTTTCAGAAGCAAAAGCAATTGCTCACGAGCTTTGTAAAAATCACAAGTACAGCAACTCAATTATTGATACAATTCTCTGCCTTGACGGTATGGAGGTTGTGGGTACCTGTGTTGCCGACGAGCTTACGAAAAATGACTTCGTCAACATCAATGCTCACCAGACAATTTATATTGTTACTCCTGAAATCGTAAACGGCTCACAGATTATTTTTCGTGACAATATTGTGCCTATGATTAAGGGTAAGCATGTGCTTATTACCGCAGTTTCTGTTGCATCGGGCAACACTGCACGCTCTGCAATTGAGGCTATTAAATATTACGGCGGTGAGGTAGTGGGTGTTGCTTCAATCTTCGCAACATCAGAAAAGTGCGAGGGTTATGAGGTGAACTCTGTATTCAACCCCAAGGATTTACCCGACTATTTCAGCGGTCCGGCTCACGAATGTCCACTTTGCAAAGAGGGTAAGAGAATTGACGCTTTGATTAACTGCCACGGGTTCTCAAAGCTTTAATAAAAATTCAAGTAACGGGCGATTCGTAAATCGCCCCTACTTTTTTTGTGGAGGTAATTTGAATGACCTTAATTTTTTGTGTTGATAACAATTTCGGTTTAATGTTCAACAAGCGCAGGCAGTCGCGGGATTCTGTTGTTATTGAAGACATAACAAACAATTATGGAAAAATTTACATAAGCCCGTACTCTGAAAGGCTTTTCACAGAAATTGGTGCCAATTATGAGTTGTGCGAAGATTTTATGAACTGTGAAGAGAATTGCGTATGCTTTATTGAAGATAAATACAGTCCCGATTTGTTAAAAAAGGCAGAGCAGATTATTCTTTATAATTGGAATCGTCTTTACCCCGCTGATGTGCATTTGGATTATCAGATAATTCTTGATGATTTTAAGCTTGCGGAAACCTTGATTTTCAAAGGTTCTTCACATAACGAAATTGAAAGGGAGAGATACATTCGATGAAAAATAAAAAGCTAATTTCACTTATAGTTGCACTTGTTGTAATTGCAATTTCAGCTCTCGGCGGACTTTTTGCAGGCGACAAGGATGACACAAATGGCACCACAGAGCCGAACACCAGCACTAATCAGACTGTTGAAAGTCTTAATGAAATCCCCGAATTTTCGGGTACGGCTTATGTGGTAATCAATGATAATCAGCCCTATTTTACCGAAGAAGATTACACAACAGAGTCTTATGAATATTATAGTCCTCTCGACGAATTGGGTCGTTGCGGTGTCACAATGGCTTGTATTGGCGAGGACATTATGCCTACAGACGAGCGCGGTGAAATCGGTCAGGTTAAGCCGACAGGTTGGGTAACTGCAAAATATGATTTTGTTGACGGCAAATATCTTTATAACCGTTGCCACCTCATCGGCTGGCAGTTAACGGGCGAAAATGCAAATGAACAAAATCTCATTACAGGCACTCGCTATATGAATGTTGACGGTATGCTCCCCTTTGAAAATATGGTTGACGATTACATTGAAGAAACTGGAAATCATGTGCTTTACCGCGTAACGCCCATTTTCAAAGATGACGAATTGGTAGCCCGCGGAGTGACTATGGAGGCTTGGTCCGTTGAAGACAACGGCGAGGGAATCTGCTTTAATGTTTATTGCTATAACAACCAGCCCGGCGTTGAAATTGATTATGCAACGGGCAAGAGTTGGGAAAGCGACACAGAAACCACATCAACCACTTCAAGCACAGCTTCCTCAACATCTGACACAGAATATGTGCTCAATACAAAATCAAAGAAAATCCACCTGCCCGATTGCTCATCAGTTGGAAAAATCGAAGAGGACAACAAAGAGGTAACAGACAAATCGAAAGAAGAATTGATTAACGAGGGCTATGAAGCCTGCGGAAGCTGTAAGCCGTAAGCGTAATATCTCATATTACGCAACGATATAAATCCTTACGAATTTTCGATATGCGACAAGTCGCTCGATATGTTTTACAAACTCGATATGTTTGCTAACGCAAACGAGATTTATATCATATCGAATGTGAGCAACGCGAACATATATCGAATTTACAAAGCAAATATATCGAGTTGAGCTCTGCTCAACATATCGACAAAAATAACCGAGTAGGTTTAATTGCTTACTCGGTTTTGTTGTTATATGTTGCTCTTTTTTGTGCTCCAACCTTGTAGGGTCGGGTCTCCGTGCCCGACCGTGATTTCGCGTAGGGTCAGACATCCTTTGTCTGTCCGTAAAATTAAAGCAAACTTACGTGAATCGCCCATTTTTTGTAGCAAAACACGGAGAGAGATTTCATAAGTAAAAGTTTAACTTATTTCATCAACATTGGTCATAAAATCAGATAAAATAAATAGTTGTCCGTCTTTAATTCCATACTCACTCTCATAAAAGCTCATATTATATGAAAGCCAATCAAGTGAACGAGCATTTTCTTCGGTTGTTACCTTAACATCAATTTGGCTTACATTATCGGGATTTAAAACGCCAACATTACAATATTCTGGAACAAAATAACAATTTGTTATATATCCGCCATAATGCTTTTCAGATGAAAAGATTGAAACATTTTCTGCTTTGTCGTTACAAACTATACTTCCAAAAACATCTTTTTGACTATTTTCAATTTCCCCTAAATTAATACAGTTGGAAATGCAAACACCATTTATTGTAGCTCCGGCTATTCCTCCAATATAAGCATCAGGGTCGTTTGTATATATTTTTCCATAATTAATACAATTTATTATATCTATCGCATAATCTTCTTCCGCTTCTGCAACTCCAACAATTCCGCCTATTTTCCAACAACCGCGCACAAAACCATAATTTATGCAACCAGAAACTTTAATCGAACCTAATTCTGCGTTTATATTACCAATCAAACCGCCTGCCGCAGAACCATCTTCGGAACAAATTTGTTGATTTACAGCACATTTTTCAACTGTAGCGGTCATATTATTGGTGGTTTCAAGATATCCTACAATTCCACCTACAAAACCCATCATTATTATATACTCGCACTCCATATTCACATAACCAATATAAGCGTTCCTTGCATATCCAAACAATCCTGCATATTCAATATCACTCGAAAAAATTGCTAATCCAGTAATGGTGTAGTTTGAACCGAAAAAATTCGCTTCAAACGGATGTTCATCCGTTCCAATTGGTTCCCAAAAATTCAAATTAGTATTCATATTATCTAAATCCCAAGAATAGTTTTCCACATCCTCGGGGTTATTCAAAAGAATATCATTACTCAGATAAAAATATTGTCCAGTATATACTCTACCCGCATTAGTTTCTTGAGCTAATAACGCAAGCTGACTTGCATTAGCAATTTCATACGGATTTTCAGGACTTCCGTCACCACTCTCGTAAGAATCTGCTATACTACCATCCCATAATACAGGTTCTCCTTTAGGTTCATTTTCAATAATAGCATTTTCGCTTATACTTTCTTCTTTTGGCAACTCATAGCCACAATTAGTACAATACTTTGCGGTATTATCGATTGTCACCCCACAATTCGGGCAGCTTGTGTCATTCGTATCGCAACCTACAAAAGAAAACAATAATATAAATGCCAATACCCCTGCGATAATTTTCTTCATTCTCTTTTCCTCCATAATAAAAAAGTGCGCAGCCGAAGCTACGCACATAAAACGCATAACTCCGATTGCT
>CAZTLU010000050.1:0-10557 GCA_964614605.1 uncultured Eubacteriales bacterium | reverse complement strand
GTTGTGGATTCTTCTGTTTCGGGCTCGGTGCTGGGCGGTGCGCCCCACACCTGAATATAAACCTCACTGCCCTTGATTTTGCTTGAACCTTGCTCGGGAGTTACCTCACAAACGATACCCTCGTCATAATCACCATTGTTTTCTTTTGTGATTATATTAACCACAAAGCCGGCTTCTTCAAGGGACTCTTTTGCAAAATCAATGCTCAAGCCCTCAACAGGAGGAATTGTCACATACTCGGGACCTTTACTTACAACAAAGCTGATTGCCGTGCCCATTTCGACTTCTGTTCCGGGTTCAATGCTTTGTGAAATAATGTAACCCTTTTCTACCGTCGCACTGTATTCGCTTGTTGAACTGATTTTAAAGCGATTGTTTTGAACAGGATTTTGAGCAATCATATCATAAGAAGAATTCACAAAATTGGGAACCTCAATAGTTTCGGGAGCAACTGTGGTTTCTTCTGTTGAGGGTTCTTCATTTACGTCACCCATAAAATGCTCATAAGCCATAAATCCTGCGAAAATCAAAAGACCAATTCCAAGAATAATAAGGAAGGTAATGAGCACTGTTCTTGCAGGGTTACTGCCTGCGTCCTCAACAACCTCGTTAACCTCTTTTTTCTCGGGCTTTGGAACACTTGCACCCGAATATGACGAAACCACATTTGAGGGAGTTGCCGAAAGCTCTTCACGGAGAGTTTCAATATCCTTTGTTCTGTCTTCAGGGTCAACCTGCAAGCCGTTCATCAATGCGTTTATAACATAAACGGGAATAATCTCGGCATAGCGGGCGGGAATAATCAGCTGGTCATTCATCGCGCGTGTTACAGCGTCCTGCGGAACACTGCCCACAAGTGAGCGGTAAACCACGGCACAAAACGCATAAACATCTGACCATGCACCGTTTTCATATGCATAGCTGTACTGCTCAATGGGCGTATAGCCCTCAAAATGCTCGGGAGATAATTCGCTACCCTCAATACGAGCCTCGTTAATTGAAAAGCCCCAAAGACGAAGCTTACCGTCACGGCCTATCATCAGATTATCGGGGTTGATACCGTTGTGAACAATACCCATTTTATGAAGTGCTGAAAGAGTTGAAAGCACGGGCATAAAAAGCACCTTTGCTTTTTCCCAATTAAGATAACCCGTCTGGCTCTTAAGCAGGAATTCGCGGAGTGAAATGCTTTCAACATATTCAGAAACCGCATAGGCGGTGTTATTCTCTTCAACAATATCAATTACGGGAACAAGTGCTGAAAGTCCGCGAACGCGGGCAAGACTGCGCCACAATTTCAAAAATTTGTTGAGATATTTATAATAGAATTCTGCCCATTGCTCTTTGATTTTAAGCTCGGTTTCGCCAAAAGAACGGTCAACAAATTTTTCGGGCAAGAATTCGCGGATTAAGACGGGAGATTTGCGGTCCACATCATAAGCCATATATGTAGCGCCCTCGCTGTTTGATGAGAGCATTTTGCCGATGATATATTTATTACCGATTGGTGTTTTTAAAGGAAGATAAGGAGAAATTTGCGGAGAATCAACATAATATCCACATCTTGGGCATTGCTTTTCGCCGTAGAGCTCGTTCATACAGCTCATACAAAGATTATCGATATTCATTTTGCCGCCCCTTTCTTTTTTAGTCTAAAGAATATAATATCAAATACAATAGTGTGTTGTCAAATTACAGATTGATTACATTAAGTTGAGTATAAGCAAACCTTAAGTTTCATCAGAAAGCACCGCTTCGGCACATTTTACGCCGTCAACTGCCGCTGAAACAATTCCGCCTGCATATCCCGCACCCTCACCACAGGGGTAAAGTCCGCGGATATTGGTCTGATAAAATTCGTCGCGGAGAATTCGCACAGGTGACGAGCTTCGGGTTTCGGGGGCAGTAAGCACTGCGTCCTCCATTGCGAAGCCCTTGAGTTTTTTATCCATCTGCCGAAGTGCGTCGCGCATTGTATTTACCACCTTTTCGGGTAAAACTGCACTTATATCATTCATTGCAACTCCCGTTGGGAATGAGGGCTTAACTGCACCGAGCTTTGTGGATTTTTGTCCCTTTAAGAAGTCCCCTACAAGCTGTGCGGGGGCAGTGTAATCACCACCGCCTAAATTAAATGCTTTTTGCTCGATTTCCCGTTGTAATTCAAATCCCGAAAGCACATGCTCACTTGGAAAATCCTCGGGATTAACACCAACAAGGATTGCGGAGTTTGCATTCTCTTTGTCGCGGGCATATTCGCTCATTCCGTTGGTTACTACCCCGCCCTTTTCTGACGAGGCACAAACGACCGTACCGCCGGGACACATACAGAAGGTATAAGCACCTCTGCCGTGTGGTGGATGGCAAGCCAATTTATAATCTGCCGCCTTGAGTTTCGGATGATTTTTATATTCGCCGTATTGCACGGTGTTTATGTATTCCTGCGGATGCTCAATTCGTGCACCCACAGAAAATGGCTTTTGCATCATATTTATGCCCTTGTGATAAAGCATTTCAATTGTATCGCGTGCTGAATGACCGATTGAAAGAATAAGAGTATCTGTTTCAAAATCGGTTTCTTTGCCCAATTTATCCTTAACCGTCACGCCGTGGATAAATCCGTTAGCAACAATAATATTTGTAAGCTGTGTTTCAAAAAGCACCTTACCGCCGAGAGAAATAATCTCTTCGCGGATTGCTTTTACCGTAGATTTCAGTTTATCCGTACCGATATGTGGCTTGGCGTTTGTGAGAATATCCTCGGGTGCGCCGTGGCTAACAAATTCTTCAAATACAAAACGGCAACGACTGTCTTTAATGCCCGTTGTAAGCTTGCCGTCAGAGAATGTACCTGCACCGCCCTCACCATACTGAATATTTGAGGTCTCGTCTAAAATGCGGTTAGTCCAGAAATTATTCACATCTGCAGTACGGCTGTCAACATCACGACCACGCTCAATAACTATGGGATTATGCCCGCTTCGAGCTAAAATCAGTGCCGCAAACATACCCGCGGGGCCAAAGCCCGCAACCACGGGTGGCAGAGTGCTTTTGCGGTTTGACTGAGGAATAATATATGAATATTTTTCGCTTTTTATGACGCGATTGTTGTTGAGGGACAAGAGAATTTTATCCTCATCACTGTCAACGGTCACATCTGCCGTATAGACAAATTTAACCTCACCCTTACGGCAATCCACACTCTTTTTGAATATTTCAGTTTTTAAAATTCGGTTTTTATTTATTTTAAGTGCCTTTGCCGCCGCGTCTTCAATATCTGAAAACTCGCAGTCAAGGTCTAATTTTATTTCACTTACTCTGAGCATTGTTTATCCTTTCAGCTATGGTGCGCCCTGCAAGTCTGCCCGAGGACCATGCCCACTGAAGATTATATCCGCCGCAGTCGCCGTCAATATCGAGGGCCTCACCGCAACAGAAAAGGTTCTTTACAAGCTTTGATTCCATTGTTTCAGGATTAAACTGCGAGCAATCCGCACCGCCAGCAGTAACCTGCGCATAGTCAAAGCTTCTTGAATTTTTAATCTTGATTTTCCAGCACTTGCAAAGCTTGGCGAGTCTGATTATTTCATCGTCGCTCAACTCAAAAATCTTGCTGTTGGGGGCAATTCCGCATTCCTTTAAAAGTGTAATGCACAACTGCTTGTTCATAACACCAATAAGCACATTTTCGCAAAGTCCCGTACCGAATTCACGGCGGTCAAAGAGATAATTTTCAATCTGCTCCAAGGTAAAATCGGGAGTAACATCGAGATTTATATGGATATTATTTGAGGGTGACATTGAAACAAAGCGGGAAAGCTGCATAATGGGAATTCCCGACAGGCCGTAATCGGTAAACTGTACCTCGCCGTAGTTTTCAAGTGCCTTTTCGCCGTCAATCATCAAATCCATTTTGCAGATTGAACGCACGCCCTTGAGTGCCTTTGTAAAATCGTCGCAGTTAAGAGAAACAAGTGCGGGGGCTACGGGGGTGATTTTGTGACCCATCATTTTAAGTAATTCATAGGAGTCGCCGTCAGTACCGTGAACCTTTGCGGCTTTACCGCCACAGGCTACTACTACATAATCAAAACGGTCGCGGTTATTCACAACAATTTTCTGTGTAACACCCGTATCAACGGTTTTAAGATGTACGGCTCGGTAATCACAAAGTGCCTCAATACCCAGACGGTTGCACTCAAAACGCAAAGCATCAAGCACCGAAGATGCCTGATTAGACAAAGGATAAACTCTGCCCTCGTCTTCTGTACGGGTATAAAGACCTAAAGAGTTGAAAAATTCGATATTTTTCTCGGGAGTAATATTTTTAAGGGCAAACTCGGCAAAAGCCGTATCTCCGCGATAGCCCGATACAGCCGAATTCATATTTGTAAGGTTACATCTGCCGTTGCCCGTTACAAGCAATTTTTTGCCCACACGGGGAAGCTTTTCAATAAGAGTAACTCTTACATCATCGTTATTTTTAACATTGCGAAGAAGCTCAACGGCACAGACAAGCCCTGAGGCTCCGCCGCCGATAACCGCCACTTTAATCAATGCTTACCCCTGCCTTTCAAGATAGTCATAAAGCTTTTCAATAGTTACGGGGCTCATAACATGCTCCATTTTGCAGGCATCAGTTTCAGCGATTTCTTCGTCAACACCCAAGGTATTCATAAGGAATTGCTTAATAAGCTTATGACGGCGCAAAACATTTGCCGCATAGCTTTCGCCAGCGGGAGTAATTATTATATCACCATAAGTCACATGCTCTAAAAAGCCGTTCTGTGTGAGAGTATTTACCGCACGGTTTACGCTGGGCTTTGACACGCCCAAGTGCTCTGCAATGTCAGTAAGGCGCACACTACCCTTTTGCTCTGAAAGCACAAAAACTGCTTCAAGATAATCTTCGAGAGATGATGTCATATTATAAGCTTCTTTGTTCATTTTACATTCTCTTTTCAGAAATAATTGTTATCATATTATTTTATCACGGTTATGGCTCAATAGTCAACACATATAAAAATAAAAACCTCGTAAGGTTTTTCGGATTTTATGGGAGAAATTAAAAGAAAATGGCAAAAGAAAACCCCGACAAATTAATGTCGAGGTGAAAGAAATTTTATATGCAACTATTTCTTTGCAGAGATTTTAGAAAGTTTAACCTCAAAAGCTAGTATTACAATGCATATTATCGGTAGAAAAAGCAGAACAATTATATTCCTGTAATCATTTAGTGTTCCCATGTTTTCAGGTACAAGTGGTCTGTATATTATATCAAATATACATAACAACAAAATAAGTCCTGTTCCTTTTACAAGTAACTTTTTTAATAGACTATTCCCCTTAAAAGCGAAACATATTATAAAAAATATAATCGCAACAACAATTGGAACAATGTCAACTAAAAGAAAATGAAAAAAAGCGGCAAAATGAATAAGCCTCACAGGTATACTAACAAAACAGTTCAAACCGAATAAAATAAAAACTGTTATTGTTAAAATCAACTGAAAGAAAAACCAACATTTAATAAATGAGACTATTCTTTTTTGTTTTAATTCTTTCATAAAATCATTTCCTTATAAATGGTCTTCTCCGAAAGTGGCGTGTAAAAGTATTGTGGACATTTCTGTAATTACACCATTCTTTTCCAAAGTCCAATTACCCTCAACATAACAAGTAATTGTTCTATCATTATTTGTCAAATAATAAGAACCATATTCCGTAAATTTATATCCTATTAAATTTGCCGCAAATGTTGTATCTCCAAAAATACTTCTCGGATTTTCTATCCAAGATGCATATCCTGTACCATCTGTTCTCACAACATCATAAGTTGCATAGACTTTAAAATATGGTGTAAAATACTTGCTCTCAATATATGTATCTCTAAGAAAAATCAATTGAGGTGAAACCAAAGAATCCTCAATTGATAAATTAGTATTTGTATTGAGTTCTTCGGAACTATTACTTAAAGCCTCAATTCCATTAGCGTTAGTTATCGCTATTTGTTCAATATGTAGCGAATACTCTTCTAAAGACATGTCAGGCACAGCGAACAATTGATAATTCGTAAATTCACTTATATTATATTCATCTAATATTCGTTGTGCCACAGCTTGATATTCAGATAATGTTAATTCATCTTCAACCGCATAAACTGTAATCATATTTGTCATCAACAAAATACAAACGATAAAAACAGCAATAATTTTTTTCATAATTACACTCCTTTAATGTTTAAAACATAATAATTAACACCTCTAACCAATAAATAACTGTTCATTGGAATCACCTTTTCATAATTCATTTGCAAAAGCATTAATTTTAGACCCTTGCAATATTATAAATCGCACAATAAATATATTTTGTGACTAAAAAAGGTATTAGAATTGATAATTCTGTTTTTTAAACAAATAAGGAAATTGCTATTTGTTGAAAACCAACAAATAATTTTATTAAATATTAAATTTTATATTGATGACTGTGTGTTGTAAATTCAATATAGCATTATATGTTTTAATTGTCAATAATTTTGCTGGATAGTGTAGGTATATTCCCGACAAATTGGGGTTTGTAGAAATGCAAAATGCAAAGTATCGGGTCTGCGACGCGATTATATATCTTACCAACATGGTAGGTTGTAGGGGCGATTCACGAATCGCCCGAATTAGATTATCAGAAAATTTAGAACGGTCGCTTCGTGAAGCGACCCTACATTGTTTGATGGTCGATTTTAGTAATACATCAAATTGAAAAGAGTTCTACAAATTCAAATTTATCAATACAAAATGATGGCTATGGAAATTATCCCTGAACAAATATGGTAATATTATCTTGGTGAATGTAAAAATAAAAACCTCGTAAGGTTTTTGACCTTGCAAGGTTTTTGAATTACTCATTTTGTTCTTTAAGACTTTTCAAAAGCGATTTCCTTTCGTCTTGGTCAAGCAAACGGAAATTCACAATTAAATCCCGTTCATTTTTTGAAAGCTCTGAAAGATATTGGGGCACATCACTCTGAAAATCAATTTCATCGTTTAAATCAGTATTTTCAGTTTCATTAAATGCATCTAACGGAATTCTGTAAAAATCGGCAAGCCTTTTTATAACGGAAAAATCGGGGCTTCGTCTGCCGATTTCATAGTTACAATAAGCCGAACGGCAAATACCCAGAACTTTGGCCGCCTGTTCCTGTGACACACCATTGCGCACGCGAATTTCTTTAAGCTTTTTACCAATCACAAAATCACCTCTTTTTAATAATTATACAACCAAAAAAGCCCTTTATCAATAAAAATATTGCAAAATTTTGTCGATATGGTAAAATAGATATGTTAGTGTTATACAAAAACTGATTAAGGAATGGTTTTATGCCGTATATTATTGGTGGAATTATTGTATTTTTTATAATTATTCTCTTTATTGCCGCTGCAAAAATTATGGATATGGCGGGAATAGGCTCTCGTTGTGAGGGCAACGAAAACCTTAAGTATTTCAAGGCAAAGAGTTTTGATAATCTTAACGCAAGACCCATAAGCTTTAAGTCTGACAAAGGGCAAACCTTAAACGGATTTCTTTACAGTAACGCAAAGGTTGAAAAATACAAGGCACTTATAGTTTTTTCGCACGGTATGGGTGCGGGGCATCTTGCCTACACAACAGAAATCAACTATTTTGCACAAAAGGGTTATTTGGTTTTGGCTTATGACAACACAGGCACTTGCACTTCAGAGGGAAAAAAGCTAAAGGGCCTTGCACAAGGCATAATTGATTTGAGCTTTGCCCTTAAATTTGTAGCAGAACGCGAAGATTTAAAGGAATACCCCGTAATACTTGCAGGTCATTCGTGGGGTGCTTACAGTGTTTGCAATGTTCAGGCACTTAACCCTGCGGTTGAAATCAAAGGCATTGCGGCATTCTCACCTTTTAACTCAATGAATAAGCTTCTTCGCGATGCGGCAAAGCTAAAAACAAAAGTCAATTTGAGTATTTTAAGTCCGTTTTTTGATATTATCAATTTTATCCGCTTCGGCAAAACGGGCGTACTTCGTACTTGCGACACGATAAACAATAATTCAATTCCCACACTTATTATGCACGGCGGTAATGATTTGACGGTAACGCTGAAAAACAGCCCCGTAGGCAGAAAAAACAGAATTTCTGATAATGAAAATGCCCGCACCGTGCTTTATGAGAGTAAATATCACAATGTTTATCTTGCCAAGGATGCCGAACAATATATGAACGATATTTTCGCACGAATCGGTTCGTTGGGAGAAAACACTCCCGAGGCTTATGAAATTTATCAGAACATTGACTATGCGCTGATTACAAAAGAGGATTTGACGGTTATGGACACCGTAAACGACTTCTTTGAAGAGTGCATTATGAAACGGGATTTTTTAAGTGAATAAGGTGAATTTATGTTTTTCGAGAAGAAAATTGATTATGAACTGATTACCCGATATGACCGTGAAAAAACCACAAAGCGAGAGAATTACCGCATATTAAACGAAGAATATGCTATTTCTAATCAGACTGTTTTGTTGGGTGATTCCATAACGGATTTTTTCAATTGGTATGAACTGTTTTTTGATTTTTCAAAATCCACAGGTCAAGCGGTTTATAACAGAGGAATAAGCGGTGATACTACCGACAGACTTCTTGAAAGACTTCACGAAAATGTACTCAACATAAGTCCGAAAAATATTGTTTTGTTGATTGGCACAAATGATATTGGCAAAGGTCTTCCCCTTGAAATATCAATACAAAATGTGGATTTGATTCTCAAAGAAATTAAAAAAGTCTGCCCTGATGCGAATGTGATTTTGCAGGCGGTTTATCCGATAAACTCAAATAAGCGTGACCAATATGAAAAACGCAGTAATGAGAAAATTGATTTAATGAACAAGGAATTTATTAAATTGAGTGAAAAATACGGTTGCCATTGGCTTGATTTAACAAAAGAACTTGCAGACAAGCACGGGGAGCTTAATTGTGAATATACCTATGACGGATTGCATATCAATGTAAAAGCATATAAAATTGTTGCAGAGAGTGTAATTCCGTTATTAAAAAATAATTAAAGTCGGTAGAAATACCGACTTTTTTGTTACACAAATTATGTAGGACGATTCACGAATTGCCCGTTCTCTCCCTCCGTCAACGCTGACGCGTTTTCGCCTCCCTCGTCAGTGGGAGGCGAAAACGGTATTGCAGAAAAAGAAACTTTCAAAACTAAAATAAACTATTTCAAGTCGTCTGTGGCGGGGTTTTCGATTAGTTTTCCATCTGCTGTAAACCGTGAGCCGTGGCAGGGGCAATCCCAGGTCTGCTCAGCAGAATTCCATTTAAGTGCACAACCCAAATGCGGGCAACGCTTTGTGGTGGGTGTGGCAAAATTTATGGCAGTTTCGCCCATATTCACGAAAAGTTGAGGAGTCAGAACACTTCGCGAGGGCAAATACAATTTTTTATATTCATTATCCTTGTCGGTCACAAGGTCTGCAAGAATGTTAGCAGACACCATGGCGGTGGTCATTCCCCATTTATTAAATCCTGTTGCCACATAAAGATTGGGAGTTTTCGGCGAATACTGACCGATATACGCAACATCGTCAAGGCTCATACAGTCCTGTGTTGCCCAATGGTATTTTTCAGGGCAATCGGGATAATGAATTTTCGCAAAGGTACGAATTTCGTTATAACTGCCACCCTGCTTGCCTGTACGGTGGTCGCCGCCGCCAACCAAAATGTAATTTTTATAATTACGGAAGGACATTCCCTTTTGCGCCTCGTCAACATACATTCCGTTGATTTGCGGTCCGTTTTCAAGGGCAATAACATAAGAACGCTCCTGAAAAAGCTTGATAAAATATGCTCCGCGTTTGTTCATAAACGGAAAGTGGGTCGCAACGATAATTTTATCTGCTACCACATCACCGTGAAAGGTTATGGCGGTATTTCCACGCACCTCAATAACCTTTGTGTTCTCATAGATTTCCAAATCCTTTGACAATTCTGAAAGCAATTTTAAGGGGTTGAACTGTGCTTGATTTCGGAATTTTACGGCGCCCTCAATATCCACGGGCACAGGAATTTGACCTGAAAATTCTGCATTGAAATGCAGTTTTTCAAGTGCTTTAAGCTCTTTTTCGACCTTATAACGACTATCGGTGCAATAAACAAAATTATCTTTATTCTCAAAATCGCAAGGAATTTTTTCAGCTAATTTGCGATATTCCCCGATTGCCTTTTCGTTAGCATCAAGGTACATTCGCGCCTTTTCAACGCCAAAGCTTTTAATGAGTTTACTATAAATAAACCCGTGCTGTGAGGTTATTTTTGCGGTAGTGTTCTGCGTAACACCACGGCAAATTTTATCCGCCTCCAAAAGAATACAGTTTACGCCTCTCTTTTTTAACTTGTAGGCACAGAGAATTCCTGCGATACCTCCGCCGATGACAAGAACATCAGTTTTTTTGTCACCGTTAAGCGTTGGAAAAGATTTGAAATTTGACTGCGCTGACCATACTGATAACATAAAAATCACCC
>CAZTLU010000049.1:0-10602 GCA_964614605.1 uncultured Eubacteriales bacterium | reverse complement strand
GGAGGGGATTTTTTGAAAAGAATTATACTGCATTGTGACCTTAATAATTTCTACGCGTCGGTTGAATGTGTTAAAAATCCCGCTCTCAAAGGCAAGCCCGTGGCAGTATGCGGAAGTGAAGATGACCGTCACGGCATTGTGCTTGCCAAATCCCAGCCTGCAAAGCTTTGCGGGGTGAAAACAGGTGACACAATCTTTGAGGCAAAGAAAAAGTGCAAAGGACTCATTGTGGTGCAAACCGATTTTGACTCCTATCACCATTACTCTGAATGGGTAAAAGATATTTATGCTCAATATACCGATTTGATTGAGCCATTTGGTATGGACGAATGCTGGCTTGATGTGAGTGGCAGTACAATTCTTTTCGGTGAGGGCGAAAAAATAGCCGATGAAATAAGAGAGCATATTCGCCGTGAAACAGGACTTACAATTTCTGTAGGTGTTTCATTCAACAAGGTTTTTGCAAAGCTTGGCAGTGATATGAAAAAGCCCGATGCCACTACTATCATTTCCCGGGAAAATTTCAAAGAAAAAATCTGGGGACTTTCTGCCTCTGAATTATTGTTTGTTGGTAGACGCACAACCAAAACCTTGCAAAAATACGGCATTCAAACAATCGGAGATATCGCCTTATCGCAAGGGGAGTTTATGCGCAAAATCCTCGGTAAAAACGGCTTTGATTTGTGGCTTTATGCCAACGGAATGGACACTTCACCCGTATCTCATATGGATTCAAAGCCCATAATGAAAAGCGTGAGCCGTGGAATTACCTGTGTTGAAAGTCTTTTGTCCGTTTATGAGGTTGAGCGGGTAATTGCCGAGCTTTCAATAAGCGTATCAAAAGGACTTCGCCGTGAGCATTTGCTTGCTACGGGAATTCAGGTCGCCGTAAAAGACGATAACCTTACCGTAAAGCAGTATTCCGCGCCATTGGAATTTCCCACATACAGCGCAAAAGAGCTTTTTGACAGTGCAGTTGAGGTGTTTCTCGAAAAGCACAAATGGAAAAGAAATATCCGTTCATTGACGGTGAGAACATATAATCTTGTCTATGAAAAAAGCTTTCAGCAATTAACTGTAGGTTATGATATCGATGCTCACGAAAGACGCGAAATTGTAGATGGCACGCTGACCGAAATTCGCGAAAAGCAGGGGAGGGACATTGTTTTCAACGGTTGCCGACTTTTAGGTACAAAAATGCCGACAGGTAAGTCGGATTATTCCTCATTACCGCCGGCGAATTTTTAGTATTAAGTTTATGCTAATTCAAGCCACAAGTTTTCAAGCTCTTCAAGTGCTTCTTCCTTGACTTTAATATCTTCAAGAATTTCAGAAAGCTTTGCGTAATCACTTGAAATCTCGGGGTCTTCGATAAGTGCCTTTAATTCGTCAATTTCGCCCTGTAAAGCGTTTATTTCCTTTTCGGTATTCATAAGCTTTGCACGGCGTTTCCTGTCCTGTGCCTTGTTTTTTCTTGATTCTTCATATTCAGTAGCGGCGGCGCTCTTTTCTTGGGGCTTTGCCGCTTTTTCTTTTACCTCTTCCTGAATATGCTCTTTATAATAATCGTAATTTCCTTTATAAATTACAATTTCATCGGGCTTCATTTCGATTATTTTATCAGGAACAGAATTAAGCAGATATCTGTCGTGCGATACCATAATTATTGTACCTTCATATTGGCTCAAAGCATGGTCTAAAGCCTCTTTTGCCTTGTAATCAAGGTGATTTGTAGGCTCGTCCAAAACAAGCACATTTGAACGCTCAAAGGTAATTATGCACAAAGCAACTTTCGCACGGTTTGCACCGCTCATTTCACGAATTCTCTTGAAAACATCTTCGTCTTCAATAAGAAAACGGGCAAGCATACTGCGTATTTCATATTCGGTTTTCGTGGGGAATTTGCGATGAACCGCCTCTAAAACAGTCATATTAAGGTCGAGTGAAGCGAGTTCCTGGTCAAAATATGAAATCTTTACATTTCCGCCCCAACGAACAATTCCTTCATAAGCCATCTTTTTAAGAATCGCCTTTAAAAATGAGGATTTTCCGACACCGTTTTTACCTACAAATGCGACCTTTTCACCGCGAGAAACAACTAAATCAAAATTCTCAAAAAGTGTGCGTTTCGCTTCTCCTTTGCCAACGCTTACCCTTAAGCCCTTGCACTCAAGAATTGTCTTGTGGGGCTCAATATCAAAGGGGAAGGAAATATGCAAATCTTTGACCTGTGGATTTGGTTTTGCCGCAAGCTCCATTTTTTCAAGAGCCTTAACACGCGAGCCAACACTGTTTATACTGCTTGATTTTGCGATATTTCGGCGCACGTAATCGCGCAAATCCTCAATTTCTTTCTGTTGCTTTTCATATTCTTTTGTGAGGACTTTAATTCTTTCTTCCTTTTGCGTCAAAAAAGAAGAATATCCGCCCTTATAACGCACTAATTCGCCGTTTTCGATTTCACATATGTCAGATGCCACTGCATTTAAAAAATATCTGTCGTGAGATACAATTATAACGGCACCTTTGTATGATGCAAGATAACTTTCAAGCCAGTTAAGCATAGAAAAATCAAGATGGTTTGTGGGCTCATCAAGAATAAGCAAATTTGGGTTTTCAACAAGAATTTTTGCGAGGGCAAAGCGTGTTTTTTCACCGCCTGAAAGTACGGAAACTGAGGTTTCTAAATCAAAATTACCAAATCCCATACCGTTTAAAACTGTATTGATTCGAACCTCTGCGTTATAGCCGTCTGCCGCGTCATAAATACTTGTAAGACGCTCATATTCGGCAGAAAGTATGTTATACTCATCACCGTTTGATTTCGACATTTTCACAGAAATTTCATCAAGTTTTTTGCGTGTGTCAAACACAAGCTGTAATGAATTTTGTATTTCTTTTTTAAGCGTATTAGAAGTATTCAAAGCCTCGTTCTGCTTTAAATATCCGATTCGCAAATCGTTTTTCGCGGCAATTGTGCCCTCGTCACATTCAAGATTGCCCGATATAATGTTTAAAAGAGTAGTTTTGCCCACACCGTTAATACCCAAAAGTCCGATTCGGTCTTTGTCATTAACAGCGAGAGTAACATTTTTCAATATGCTTTTGTCAAGAAAATCTTTACTGATATTGTTGAGTGTAATAAGCATAACATATACCTTTATTTAGTAGCTAAATTATTTATATTCTTTTTCCAGGTACCTGTGAAATAGAATATGCTGGATATAGCGGTTGCAAGTAACCACCCTGCAGGCCACGAAACCCATATGCCGCTTTCGTTTAAGAATGGAGTTAAGATATAGCAAAGTGCAACTCGCAACAGCAGGTCAGAGAATGTTGAAATCATAAACATTTTCATTACGCCGCTACCGCGAAGAACACCGTCAATTATTAACTTAATAGAAATGAACAGATAGAACGGTGCAACAGTCTTAAGGAAAGCTATACCCGAATTGATTATTTCAATATCTTCACCGCTGACAAAAATTTTCATCATAAGCTCGGGGAAGAAGAAAAATAAAATAAAGAGGGGAACGGTAATTACAAAAGATATTAAATAGAGTGATTTTACACCCGACTTAATTCTGTCGTTTTTTCCGGCACCTATATTTTGTGCAGTATAGCTTGACATACTGTTGCCGAGTGCTGTCAATGATGTTATTGTGAATGTATTCAGCTTGCCTGCCGCCGAAAATCCCGCAACCACAATGTCACCGAAGGTATTTACAAGACCTTGAATGAAAATGTTACCTACCGATACAAAACTCTGTTGTAATATGCTTGGGATTGCTACAAAAAGTATCCTTTTAAGGATATCAAATGAGAATACTGTAGGCTTTTCACAATGAATTTTCTTTATTCTTATTATTAAGCAAGCGAATGAAAGCACAGAAGCAATCCCTTGTGCAATAAATGTTGCCCATGCAACACCTGAAACACCCAATGATGTATATTTTACAAGTGTATAGTCGAGAATTACATTGAAAACTGACGAAAAAATCAAGAAATAAAGCGGAGTTTTGGAGTCGCCAAGTGCAGTAAAAATACCATTGCAGATATTATATAAAAATAAGAACACCAAACCTAATGTGTAAATATTCAGATATGCGGAAGAATCAATAAATAAGTTTTCGGGCGTGTTGAGTGCGTTTAGCAATGCAGGGGAGAATACTAACCCCAAAATTGTCAGTAAAATGCTCAAGGATAAAAAAGAAATCAGTGATGTGCTGATACAGGTTTTCATTTTACTGTAATTTCTGTTGCCGAAAAACTGTGAAATAACAACGCAACAGCCAATGTTCGAGCCGTTTGCAATTGCTATATAAATCATTGTTACAGTATATGAAATACCGATTGAAGCCAAAGCTTCACCGCCCAAAAGCTTACCCGCAATAATACTGTCAGCAATGTTGTATAACTGCTGAAAGCATACACTGATAAGCATTGGTATTGTAAATTTTATCAGTATTTTCGCAGGATTTCCCTGTGTCATATCTCTAACCATAACGCCACCCAAAAATAAGGGACTGATAACAGTCCCTTAAAAATTTATAATGTTTCAAGAATACTTCTTGCAACGCTTATACCGTTTGAAGAAGCCTGCATAAGTCCGCGGGTAACGGAAGCACCGTCACCGATTGCGTGAAGCCCCTTAACGCTTGTTTCAAAGTTTGTGTCAACTACAACCTTATTTGAATAGAACTTAACCTCAACACCGTAAAGAAGTGTTTCGTCACTTGCAATACCGGGAGTAACCTTGTCAAGTGCTTCAAGCATTTCTGCAATGTCAACCATAATTCTGTGGGGGAATACAAGTGACAAGTCACCGGGAACTGCATCTTTAAGTGTGGGAATAAGATTGTTTCTGCAAAGTCTTTCTGCAGTTGTTCTTCTGCCGCGCTTAAAGTCACCGTAGGTCTGCACAAGAATTTTACCGTCACAAAGCATATTGCTTAACTGTGCGATATGTTTGCCGTATTCAATAGGAGATTTAAAAGGCTTTGTGAAATTCTTTGATACAAGAAGTGCGAAGTTTGTATTGTTAGTTTTATATTCAGCAGATTTGTATGCGTGACCATTTACAACAGCCAAGCCGTTATCATAGTATTCTGTTGCAACTTCACCTGAAGGGTTAGAACAGAAAGTGCGTACCTTGTCATCGAATGTCTGTGAATAGTAGACAAGCTTTGCCTCGTAAAGATTTTCATTGAGGAACTTCATAACCTCGTCACGAACCTCTACACGCACACCAACATCAACTGTACCAACCTCTGTTTCAATGTTGTGGTCTTTGCAGATATGGCTCAACCATTCAGCACCCTCACGGCCTACTGCAGCAACGATTTTGTCTGAATAATAAGTATTTCCGCCAGCAACAACGCCCTTAACCCGATTGTCTTCAATAATGATATCTTCAACCATTGTGTTGAAAATAATATTACAACCTTTTTCTTCAAGGTGATGCTGAAGTCGGCCATAAATCTTATAGCCCTCTTCAGTACCAAGATGACGGATAGGACATTCAATAAGTTTTAAGTTTGCATTGATTGCTTTTCTGCGGATTTCTTCAATTTCAGCCTGCTTATCAATACCGTAAACATTGGTATCGGCACCGAAATCAAGATAAACTCTATCAGCTTCCTTTAAAAGCTCCATAGTTTTTTCATAACCGAGAATGTCGGGGAGCGTACCGCCAACATCGGGAGAAAGTGAAAGCTTACCGTCAGAGAAAGCACCTGCGCCCGCAAATCCTGTTGTTATTGAGCAAGGCTGACATCCAACACATTTTTTAGTTTTTCTTTTAGGGCACATTCTTTTTTCAATTGAACGGCCCTTTTCTAACATAAGGATTTTTATATCGGGCTTTTTGTCTAAAAGCTCATAAGCACAGAAAATACCGGAAGGTCCAGCACCGATAATAATTACATCAAATTTGTTATTCATAATAATTTCTCCAAAAAAGATTATCTTTCTTCTCTGAAATAGTTAAGACCTAAATTTGCAGGGGGTTGATGTTCTCTCTTTTTACGCATGCTTGTAATGATAAGAACAAGTATTGTTACCACATAAGGAAGCATTTTGAAAAGCTCCTGAGTTTCAGTACCAAGACCCTGAATATAGTTATTAGCATTGCAGAGCGCACCGAAAAGGAAAGAACCCACAATAGCAACTGACGGCTTCCAAAGTGCGAAGATAACAAGTGCAATCGCCATCCAACCACGGTCGCCGAATGCATCGTTTGACCAAACGCCATTTGCGTAAGCCATAACATACTGCAGACCGCCAAGACCTGCGATTCCGCTGCCAATGCAAGTTGCAACATATCTGTATTTAGTTACATTGATACCTGCTGCGTCAGCTGTTGCGGGGTTTTCACCTACAGAACGAAGGTTAAGACCAATTCGTGTGCGGTTGAGAATAAAGCCGACTACCAAAGCTATAATGATTGCAAAATATGTAAGGAAATCGTGAGATAAGAAAAGCTCACCAAACCAACCAAGGTTATCTGCAAAAGGAATTTTTACAGTAAAGAAACTGCTGGTTTTTGTAAGTGCGATTGAAGGCATTTCACTGTCAACAAGCTTAATAAGAGAACCGCCGAAGAAATTACCCAAGCCGATACCGAAAGTTGTAAGTGCAAGACCTGTTACATTCTGATTTGCGTGAAGTGTAACGGTGAAGAAGCTGTAAACAAAGCCCATAAGCACAGAACCCGCTATCGCACACAAAAGGGGAATGAGAATTGCAAGCACCGCATTCATATTACTGATGTCATTGCCGCAGGCGTTCTCATAAAGGAATGAACCGATAACACCGCTGATTGCACCAACATACATAATACCGGGGATACCAAGATTAAGATGTCCTGATTTTTCTGTCACAATTTCACCCGTTGAACCGTAAAGAAGCGGAACACCAAGGAGTATTGCACGGCAAATAAATTGTACTATCATGCTTTTACCTCCTTTTTACTGTGACGGAATTTAACTGAATATTGAATAAAGAATTCGCATCCTACCACGAAGAGAATCATAATACCAACAACAATGTCTGCAAAAGAAGCGTTAAGATAACATGTATCTGCAACCTTGCCGGCACCAATGCGGAGGAATATGATTAAGGCAGTCATAACAACCATAATAAACGGATTAAACTGACCCAGCCATGAAATCATAATAGCTGTAAAGCCCTGCCCGCCGACAGTATTGGTATTTATAGAATGGTCTGTACCTGCAACTAAGAGCATACCTGTAATACCGCAGATTGCGCCTGAAATTACCATTGTACGAATTATAACCTTTTTTACATTGATACCGATATAACGTGCGGTGTTCTGGCTTTCGCCTACAACGGAAATCTCATAGCCGTGTTTACTGTATCTGAGGTAAATATACATCAATACAGTAATAACTGCAACTATGATAATGTTTACAAGATAACGGTTGTTCCCGATAGTTGGTAAGTTACCGTAGCTGACGGGCTGAATAATATTTGAACCGCCACCAACAAGATAAACATAATATGCAATAATCTGTGTTGCTATGTAGTTCATCATAAGAGTGAACAAGGTTTCGTTAGTATTGAAAAATGCTTTAAAGATTGCGGGAATAAATCCCCAAAGAGCACCTGCAAGAATACTTGAAATAGTAATAACAATAAGAAGGGGAACATACGAAAGTTTATCGCCCAATTCAATCATGCAAATCATTGCGGCGAGTCCGCCTACAAGTGCCTGACCTTCGGCACCACAGTTCCAGAACTTCATTTTGAAAGCAGGAGTAAGCGCAAGAGCAAGGCAAAGAAGAATTGCGATTTCCTGGAAGTATTTCCAAAGCATCGCAGTGGAACTTCCACCCTCAAAAATTCTACCAAACACACCGTTTATCATAATCCGATATGTTTCGCCAAGACTTCTCTCTGTAAGAATCATTGAAAGACAACCGAGAAGAAGCATAGCAACAGCTATTGTTGCAAGTCGTATAAGCCAAGCCTTCCAAGCGGGCATATCGTCGCGCTTAACGATATGTATAAGCGGCTCGCGGTGGTGCTTTACAGCAGTTTTGTCAGCCATTGTTATTCTCCTTTCTGTCATCCTTAACTTTTGTCATAAGAAGACCGATTTCTTCTTTTGTTGTATTTCGACCGTCAACCACACCTGTTATTCTGCCGGACCCAATAACCATAATTCTGTCGCAGAGCTCAATAAGAACATCAAGGTCTTCACCGACGAAAATAACTGCAACTCCTTTTTCTTTTTGTTGGTTGAGGAGGTTGTAAATCATATATGATGAATTTATGTCAAGACCTCTTACAGGGTATGCAACCATAAGTACGGTGGGTGAGGCAGCAATTTCGCGTCCTACAAGTACCTTCTGAACATTACCGCCTGAAAGACGGCGAACAGGAGTGCTTGCGCTGGGAGTTACAACCTCAAGGTCTTGAATAATCTTCATTGCAAGGTCCTTTGGAGCTTTTCTCTCAAGGAACATTGAATGTCCTTTCGAGTAACTGCGAAGCATCATGTTGTCAACGATGTCCATATTGCCGACAAGACCCATACCAAGTCTGTCCTCAGGAACGAATGAAAGACGAACACCCATCTCTTTAATTTGCATCGGTGTCTTATCTCTTAAGCTTTCTTTTTTGCCGGTTTTAGGGTCAAAATAGAAAACATCACCATATTCTATGCGCTGAAGACCGGCGATAGATTCGAGCAATTCTCTCTGACCTGAACCTGCAATACCTGCAATACCGAGTATTTCACCACTTTTTGCGGTAAAAGATACATCATCAAGTACAACTGAACCTTGTCTGTCAACACAAGTAATGTTATTAACGGCAAGTCTGTCTTCAGTATTTTTTGGCTCACTACGCTCAATGTTAAGGTCGATTTTTTTACCAACCATCATTTCTGTGAGCTCGCTTTCGCTTGTTTCTGCTGTATTTACGGTGCCCACATATTCACCTTTGCGAAGTACTGATACCTTGTCAGAAAGTGAAAGTACCTCGTGAAGCTTATGGGTAATAATGATGATACATTTACCGTCATCACGCATACGGCGCAAAATATTAAACAGTTTTTCTGTTTCCTGTGGAGTAAGAACCGCTGTGGGCTCATCAAGAATAAGAATATCTGCACCGCGATAAAGAACCTTTATGATTTCAACGGTCTGCTTTTCAGAAACGCTCATTTCATAAATCTTCTTTTCGGGTACAAGCTCGAAGCCATACTGTTCACTGATTTTCTTGATTTCAGTCATTGAATTTTTAAGGTTGTATTTTCCGTCTTCAATACCGAGAACAATATTCTCGGCGGCACTGAAAACATCAACCAATTTAAAATGCTGGTGAATCATACCGATTTTGTATGAGAAAGCATCCTTTGGAGAAGAGATTACCGCACTTTCTCCGTCCACAAAGATTTCACCCTCATCAGGAAAATAAATACCTGAAATCATATTCATAAGTGTAGTCTTTCCGCTTCCGTTTTCACCTAAAATGGAAAGAATCTCACCGCGTTGTGCAGTAAGATTTACATTTTTGTTGGCAATAACCTTGCCAAACCTTTTTGTAATATTTTTTAGTTCAATAGCCGGTTGTTTTGACACGATGAACCCCCGTTCTTTTTTATTCTCAAGAAATTGTTATAACAAAAATCAGGTATAGCAATTTCTTCAAAATCAGTCAAAGGCGAGGGGGTACCTCGTCTTTGACTGTAATAGATTATTGATTATGAACCGTAATTTCTGTCAAGAAGAGTAATGCCGTCGATTTCAATATCAAAGTAAGGAGCTGAACGATACTTTGATTCATAGAATACGCCGCTCTCGATTACTTCTGTATCCTTTTCGTAAGCTGCGTCTGTATCAACATCAGCAAGGTAGCTTGTATAAGTTTCGCCGCCTACTGTCCAGTTAGCTGTATCAAATACATTGATAGAACCGTCAAGGAGCTTGCTCTTAACTTCTTCAATCTTTGCAGCAGTTCCTTCTGCAGCAGCTGTTGTGTTGATGTCTGTAAGAACAACAGAACCTGTTTCGATTGTACCTGTCCAGTCAGTATCAATTGCTTCACCATTCTGAACGCAAGTAATCATATACTTGAAGTAGGGTGTCCAGTCAATTCTTGAAGATACGATGAATGTGTTGGGGCAAGCAGCAATTGTTGAACCATTGTAAGAAACATTGGGAACACCTGCTGTTTCACATGCTGTGGGAGCACCCATTGAGTCAGCGTGCTGGCTGATAAGTACGCAACCGCCGTTGATGAGAGCCTGTGCAGCTTCCTTTTCAAGCTGTTCGTCATACCAAGAACCTGTGAACTTAACATCCATAGTAACTGTGGGGCAAACTGATTTTGCGCCAAGGTAGAATGATGTGTAACCTGAAATAACCTCAGCAAATGTGAAAGCACCAACATAACCCATCTTTGCTTCGTCAGCTGTGATGTCACCGGCATCAATCATTTCATTGAGTTTGAGACCTGCAGCAACACCTGCAAGGTAACGACCTTCATAGATTGATGCGAAAGCGTTGTGGAAGTTTGCGAGACCTGCTGTGTGAGCCTGTGTACCTGTTGCGTGGCAGAACTGAACATCAGGAT
>CAZTLU010000048.1:0-10827 GCA_964614605.1 uncultured Eubacteriales bacterium | reverse complement strand
ACAAACCCCAATTTGTCAAAACACCCAAAACTAAAATATATTACTGATTAGCGGTTTTTCGTTACGGATTAGATGATGTAATTCATCAATAGCCAAATCAGCTTGTTGTTCAAGCCTCTCCATATTGTCCTGTTGGGCATATACGGGGAGGCTTTTTATTAACTCTTCAAGCTTGTCAGTTTCTTCGTGGCGGATAAAGCTTTCAATAAGGCCGTGAACATCCTCCCACATAGCCACCGCATCATCTGATTTTTTTATAGCAGTTTCAGTATCTTGTGCCTTTGCAACATCGCAAATATCCCATAAATGCTCTTCAAGCTTTTTGCAGGCACGGTCAACAGAAAAATATCCTATAAAAGAAATGGCAAACGCCGCGGCAATTGCACCAACGGCAATTATAATTCGTTTCATTTACTGTCCTTTCTTATTATGGTGTGATTTCCCGCCGCGTCAACGGTCATCAGCATAATATCTTTAATCTGTAATTTTTCTTTTTTTGCAATCTTTTGTACCTTGCCCGTGTTCATATTACAAATTGCGAAATCCTGCTCAATAATTTTGCCGTCAATCACTACGGGGCATTTATACCCTTGGGGCTCGGGTTCAAGGTTTAAATCCTTACGGGTAACTGTGTCGTGGTCGGGCTTTAAAAGCACGCTTATCTGTCCGTTGGTTTCAACAATGGCATATTGCACCTGTGCAATGTCAAAAACATCCTTCTGGCGAAGTGCCTCAAGCAAGTCGTCAACAGTAAAGCGCAACTGTTTTAGACTCTTTTGATTAAGCACACCGTCGTTTATGATTACTATGGGATTTCCCTGCATAAAGGTGCGAAATTTAATGCTTTTCATATTGAAAACCGAGGTGAGAATTTCAAATCCCACAAGCAGAAATATGGGAATAAGCGTATTCACAAGGGGAATATCCGTATCCTGAATCGGAATTGAAATAATCTGCGAAATGAGCAGAGTAATAACTAATTCGGAGGGCTGAAGCTCTCCGATTTGTCTTTTACCCATCACGCGAATGCTGGCAATTGCCAGAACATAAAGAATAACCGTTCTTATAAGTGTAACAAACATAAAATCACCGTTAATATGATTTACCTTTGTTTACAGAATATTACTGTATTTTCAGGGAATTTCTAAAACAGGTGATATTATGAAAAACAATTGGTTTCAGCGAAAGATTGACGAAATAACCTTTGCAGATAATAAAGATGAAAATAAACAGACCGTGCGTGTTGATACCGATTTGCAGAAAAATATCAGATATTTCAAAGAGCAATTGGGTGAGAGCTTTGATGTGAAATACCGCAACTGCACAGTTGGGGATAAAAAATTTGCGTTCATTATGATTGACGGAATGTGCGACAGTCTGCTGATTACCGAGCAGATTATGAACCCGATTATAAACGCAGATTTCAGCGAGGATAAAGAGGACAGAGCCGTTTTCGCCGCCGCTGACAGAGTGTCTGCGAGCATTGATAAATCTATCACCAATGATATGGATAAGGCCATTGCGGAGCTTATATCGGGCAACCTTGTAATGCTTGCCGAGGGTTGTCACTCTGTGGTGCTTTTCGGCGTGCAGAAATTCCCGAAACGAACACCGATGGAGCCCAATACTGAAACGCAGGAGCGTGGCTCACGCGAGGGTTTTGTTGAAAGCTTTAAGGATAATATAACAATGATTCGCCGAAGGGTCAGAAGTCCTGTTTTTAAAATTCAGATGGTTGAGGTGGGCGCAACTACCAAAACCCGCGCCTGCGTGTGCTATATGTCCGACCGTGTTAACCCCAAAATACTTGATAATGTTATGGAAAGGCTCAAAAATTCAACACTTGACACAGTTTTGGGTGCGGGTTATCTGCAATCCTTTCTTGATGCAAAGCACCCATCACTTTTCAGCGGAGTTGGTTTTACCGAGCGACCCGATGTTTTCACCGCAAAAATGGCAGAGGGTAAAATATGCATAATTGTTGACGGCACGCCGAATGCCATAATCGTGCCATATCTTTTTATCGAGCATTTTCATTCTCTCGACGATTATTTGAAACGACCCTATTATGCTACATTTATTCGTATTCTTAAAATAATTTCATTTTTATTCAGCGTGTTTTTACCGGGGATTTATGTGGCGGTGTGCACATTTCACCAAGAGATTATCCCCGAAACTATGATTTTCGGTATAACGGGGCAAGAGAGCCGAACTCCGTTACCCGTTATGATTGAGGCTATTTTTATTCATCTTGTCTATGAAATTGTCCGCGAGGCAGGACTTCGTATGCCCAAAACCGTAGGACACGCAATCTCAATTGTGGGTGCCCTTGTAATCGGTGAATCCGCCGTGAGTGCGGGTATAGTTTCTGCCCCTATGGTTATTGTGGTGGGTCTTACGGCGGTGAGTGCCTTTGTGGTCTCAACTCTTTATGAGCCCGTGGCGGTGCTTCGATTTGCCTTTATTGTGATTGGCGGACTTTCGGGAATTTACGGAATAATGTTAGGCTTTGCGGTGGTGCTTATTAACGCTGCGGCAATCAATCCTTACGGTGTGCCCTTTACTTCTCCCGTTTCACCCACCAAGGCGGGCGCGTGGCGCGATTTTATTCTTCGTTCCGATTGGCGACAAATGGGTAAACGGAATATGCTGATTGATAAATTGGAGAAATAGAATGAACGAGAATAAAGGAAAAATCAGTGCGTTTCAGTTTTTCGTAATGCTCTTTTTAAGCCGAATGCTGACAACCGTAACATATATTTCGTCTTATACCAAGGATATCCGCCTTTCTGATATGCTTGTTCAGCCGATTTTCAGAATTGCAATAGGTATTATTATAATGATTCCCGTCTATTTGCTTTATAAAAAGCATAGCGACAAAAATGTTCTCGATTTAGCTCGTGAGCGCAACACAAAGCTTTCAAAATTTTTATCTGTTATATATTTGCTTACATTTTTTTATTTTACAGTAACAACAATTGCCCGCCTTGACCTGTTTGCAGGCACGGTGGTGTTTCCCGAAACCGATGTGGACTATATGCTGATTTTCGTAATTATCTTCTGTTGCTATGGTGCGGCATTGGGCTTTGAAGCTCTGGGCAGAAGTGCGGTGCTTTCAGCCGTGCTTGTAATTCCCGCGGTCATATTTATTCTTGCGGCGCTAATCAGCAAGGTGGATTTGCTTAACTTGACCCCTGTTTTTTACAACGGAGTTATGCCTGTTGTGAAAACCGCTGTTGATTCGGTGGGTCAGACGGTGGAATATGCAATAATTGCAATAGCTCTGCCACGGGTTAACGGCAAGGTGAAAAAGGGATTTTTCTTCTGGCTTATTGCCCAAACGCTCATTATGGCAATTTTGTTCTTTTTTGCCGCCACGGTTATGGGCAATTATGCGGGCACACAGCTTTTTCCGTTTCACACTCTTGCAAGTCTGGCAGAATTCGCAATGCTTGACCGTCTGGATGCCATTTTTACGGGTGTGTGGATTATGTGTGCTTTCATTAAAGCCACACTTCTTATCTGGTTGCAGGCGGATATTCTCAAAAAAGAATTCCCCAAGCTTAAAACAACTCATAGCCTTGTTTGTATTGGTATTCTCGCCATTGTTTCAACCCTTATAATTGCTGGGGGAATTCAGCGGTTTAATATTGTTGACAGTTCAATAATAAAAGTTACTTTAACGGGAATAACCGCAGTTTTAATTCCCTTGATTATGCTTATTCTGTGCCGAAAGGGGAGGAGTAAAAAATGCGACGGGCTTCAATAGTTCTGTTGGCAATTATCCTTGCGATTTTTGCCTTTAATGACGAAGAAATTTACAAAAAGGATATCCGTAACCGCCTTGTAATTCAAGGAATTGGCATTGATATTGAAAAGGATAATTCCTACACCGTGACACTTCAGGCAATCGACACAAACTCCTCTGCCGCCGCCTCGTCAGACGATGCTTCACAACCACCCTTAAAGGTCTATAAGGTAAAGGGGGACACAATTTATACCGCTATTAAAACCGTGACTGAAAGCGAGGGTAAAACGCCCCTTTATTCGCAAAACAGAATTATAATTCTCGGTAAAAGCATAACGGAAGAAAATATGGATAATGTAATCGACTTTTTCGTGCGTGATGTAGAAAACAGCTCGTCAGTTTATGTTGCCGCCGCCGAGAAAACCGCCGCCGAAATACTTGAAGCCAAAAATGGTGGCGAATATGTAAGTGCACGAAATCTTAAAAACAGTATTGATTCTTATGAGTATGATGCCCGAATTTTCGCCACTTCACTTTATGAGCTTATAAGCCGTTATAATTCAGGTACAAAGGATTTTGCAATGCCCTTACTCTCGGTAAAAGAAGAAAATGAGGAAAAAGATGTTGAAATCATCGGCACGGCAATCTTCAATGATACGAAATATCGTGAGTATATCTCAAAGGACGATACAATTTATCTGAATATGCTCTACAACCGGGTTGATAATACTGCTCTGTCATATTCAGGTGAGGATAACACCCGAATTTCGCTGAATGTGGTGAAAAGCAAAACCAAAAGAACGGTAAGCCTTGAAAACGGCACGCCCACCTTTAAAATAACGGTGACAATTAACGCGGATATTTCTGAAATCAGCGGCGGAGTGGGGAGTGCTATGAAAAATTCGGATATTGAGAATTATAAAAAACGGGGCGAGGAATATGTTGAAAAACAGCTTCACAGTCTTATTTCAACAATGTACGACCGCTATGAAAGTGACGCGGCAGGGCTTGTGCGACTTCTCTATATCTGCGAACAGGATTTCTACCGCGAAAACGAGAAAAAGCTTGATGAGGTAATGAAAAACAGTATTTTTGAAATCGAATGCAAAATCAATATCCGCCGAATAGGGCACGAGTTTATTGAATTGTGAATGCGGAGTGCTGAATGCTGAATTATAGGTCAGCGACGCAATAAAAGTATGGGACGATGCACACATCGTCCCATAAAAATCGCGTAGGGACAGACGTCCTCGTCTGTCCGTGTTGGTTAATATGTATTTAATTTAGAGGCAGTCACGTTGTAGGGTCGCTTCACGAAGCGACCGTTGTAATTTGATATGTAACTGTTTCGGGCGATTCGTGAATCGCCCCTACATTGTTAAAGTTTATTTTAAAGGTCGAGGGTCATCTGTAAGACCTGTTAGGTAGTCAAGAGATACATTGTATATTTGTGCTAATTTTATAGCGTATGATAATTTCAAGTCATATTTATCATTTTCGTATCTATTTACAGTTGCTCTGCTGACACCTAATTTTTGTGCTATGTAGTCTTGTGACAAATCTAAATCTTCTCTGAGATTTCTTGCTCTTTGGTTAAAAATCATAAAAACAATCCCTCTTTTTTAGTGATTTGAGAGAATTGTAACACAAATGTTACTTTAATATTGCATTGTGTAACATAAGTGTTATATAATTTCTTTAGGGTCGTCGAGGACACCGACTCCCTGCGAGAAAAGAAGAGGTGAAACTATGGAAAATCCTAAAAACAATGAATCATGGAAAAATTTTGCTCATAATGTGAAATGGTTAAGAGAACACTATGAATTTTCAGAGGAGAGAATGGCAGAAATATTGGGAATAAGTGTTGATATGCTGAAGCAAATTGAGTACGGTGACATACCTGAAGAGCTTGATTGTGAAATAATTTTGAGAATACATAATTTCTTTGGTATTGATGCTGTGCACATATGGAGAAAAATATTATAAAATTAAATAAACAAGCTGTCTAAAACCCCTTGATTTCATTGACAATCAAGGGGGTTTGTTGTAATATTAAGGTATGAAAATATGCCCGAAAAGGAGCGGTAAAAAAATGACAATTAAAGAAAATTTTGACCTTTGGTGCTCTTTTGACGAAGAAACCAAAAAAGAACTTTTGGCAATCACCGATGAAAAAGAAATTGAAGACCGTTTTTACAAGGAGCTTGAATTCGGCACAGGCGGACTTCGCGGAATTATGGGTGCAGGTCCCAACCGTATGAACCGCTACACCGTTGCAAAGGCAACAAAGGGATATGCCGATTATTTAAAGAATCGTTTCGACGGGGATTTAAGCGTTGCAATTGCTTACGATTCAAGAAACAATTCACAGTATTTCGCAAAGGTTGCCGCAGGTGTGCTTGCTGCAAACGGAATCAAGGTTTACATATATGACACACTTATGCCCACTCCCGTGCTCTCATTCACTGCAAAGCATTTGGGCTGCAACGGCGGTATTGTTCTTACTGCAAGCCATAACCCCAAAGAGTATAACGGCTATAAAATCTATGACGAAAAGGGTTGCCAGCTCGTTCCCCGATTCGCAAGTCAGGTTATCGGCTATGTAAACGCGGTAACAGATTTGAAGTCCGTTGAGGTTATGGATTTTGACGAGGGCGTAGCAAACGGCAAAATCGTTGTGATTGGTGAGGCAGTTCTTGATGAATTCCTCGCAGAAGTTAAAAAGCAGTCACTTTACGAAGAAAAGTCAGACCTTAAAATCGTTTATACCGCACTTCACGGCACAGGTAATGTTCCGGTTCGCAAGGTGCTTAAGGGTATGAATGTTTCAATAGTTGCTTCACAGGAATTACCCGACGGTAATTTCAGCACAGTTCGTTCACCTAACCCCGAAGAAAAAGACGCGCTTACACTCGGCATTGAGCAGGCAAAGGCAGAGGGTGCTGACATTGTTCTCGGTACAGACCCCGACTGCGACCGCGTTGGTACTGCAGTTCTTCACAACGGTGAATATGTGCTTATTACAGGTAATCAGATGGGCGCACTTCTCGTTGATTTTGTTCTTTCAATGAAGAAAGATACTCTTAACTCAAAATCAACACTTGTTAAAACCATCGTTACAAGTGAATTAGGTGCAAATATTGCAAGAAGCTATGGGCTCAACATCGTTGACACTCTCACAGGCTTTAAGTATATCGGTGACCAGATTGGCAGATACGAAATTAACGGTGATAAGGAATTCGTAATCGGCTATGAGGAGTCCTACGGTTATCTTGTGGGCACTCACGCTCGCGATAAGGACGCAGTTGTTTCTTCAATGCTCATCTGTCAGCTTGCCGCATTCCATAAGAACAACGGCAGAACTTTAGTTGACGCGCTCAACGAAATCTATGCAAAATACGGCTTCTATCTTGATGCCCTTGACACCTTTGTATTAAAGGGTAAGGACGGCGCAGAGAAAATTCAGAAGTCAATGACAAATATGCGTGAAAACGGCGAAAAGCTTTTTGACGGTGTTGACGAAGTTCTCGATTACTCAAAGGGTATCGGCGATTTGCCAAAGGAAAATGTGCTTAAATACACATTCACAGACGGCAGCTGGATGGCGGTTCGTCCATCGGGCACCGAGCCAAAGCTTAAGGTTTATTATTCAATGCGCGGCGAAACAAAAGAACTTGCAAATACAAATCTCGAAAAAGTTCGCACAGTTCTCAAAAAAGAAATTGAGGGTTAAGCTATGGAGAAGTATATCAATACAATTATCAAGCCGAAGCTTCAGGGCGACGGCGGCGAAATTGATTTCGTATCATACGACGATGGCAATCTCACCGTGCTTTTGCAGGGCGAATGTTCAAAATGCTTGATTGTTGACCGTTGCCTTCGCTGGATTGAAAGCGAAGTTATGCGTGATATGGGCGTGGCAGTTAAGGTTATTGCACAGAAAAAGAAACCGTTTTTCTGGGATAAAGACTAAAGGGGGATTAGCAAATGGCACATATTAAGGTTGTCAGAAGAAGTATGCGTCCTGAAGAATGGACAGATTTACGCTTTGGCTGGCTTAAAAGATACATATACGGTGAAAAATTTGAAATAACTACACTTCGTGTCCGCGATGCCCGTCAGGTTGCAGAGATGCAATATGAATATTACCCTGAAGGCTGGCGCTCACTTCAAAAGGGAGATATGTACTTCACCCCCGACGGAACTGCATTTTTTGAAGCAGATGTGGTTATCCCCGAAAAGTTAAGAGATAAGGAGCTTTGGTTCTCACTTAAAACTGCGGCAGAAATTATAGTTAAGGTAAACGGCAAATATGTTGGCGGCGTTGACCCCAACCGCGACAGAATTTTGCTTACCCCATATCTTGACGGACAAACTGTTCTTCATTTTGAAATGGAGGGCTATAACCGTTCAAAGCCCGACGATGAGCGTAACCCCGAATCCTTGTCAGTTCGCGGTTGCCGTCAGATTTTCGAGGGCGCATATCTTGCAACCATCAATCATACGGTTCTTGACTTGGTTTATGACCTTGAATTGCTTCTTGATATTGCAAAGAGCGATTTGTTCAATGAAGATTACAGAAACTTCCTCAACCGTGAAATCAATAATGCACTCAATCTTATTGATTTTGACGATTTGAAGAATGAGGATGTTGCGGCGGCAAAGAAGTATGTTGACGATGTAATCTACGCAAATGACGATTACAAGGGCAACGGTGATGTGGCTCTCGTGGCTCACTCTCACCTTGATATTGCGTATTACTGGCGCAGAATTCATTCAGTTCAGAAGAATTTGAGAACAATTCTTATTCAGTTGCGTTTAATGGACCGCTATCCCGATTTCAAATATACTCACACACAGGCATTTACTTACGAAATGCTTGAAAAGTATTATCCCGATGTTTTTGAGGAATTAAAAGAGAAGATTGCAAACGGTCAGTTTGAGCCCGTGGGTGCTATGTATGTTGAGCCCGATTGCAATATTCCCTGTGCAGAGAGCTTAATCCGTCAGTTTATGTACGGTCAGCACTATTTCCGTGAAAAATTCGGCAAGACAATCAACAACTGCTGGTTGCCCGATGTTTTCGGCAATAGCTGGATTTTACCTCAAATCCTTAAAAAGAGTGGCGTTGACTATTTCGTATCAAACAAAATGTCAACATGGAACGACACAAACCGTTTCCCGCACAACAACTTTATCTGGAAGGGTATTGACGGCAGCGAGGTTTATGCTTGCGTGCCTCCCACACACTTTATAACCTGGAATATGCCCTCACAGATTCAAGAGAATTGGGAGGCTTATCAGGATAAAAACCAAGGCGGACAAACAATGTCAATGTTCGGCTATGGTGACGGCGGCAGCGGTTGTACAGAAGAAATGATTGAGGTTATGCACCGCTTCAATAAGCTTTCAATTATGCCAAAAACCGAGCATGTCGGCGGCGCCGAATTCCTCGAAAAGAACTTAAAGGATAACAAAAATCTTCAGAAGTGGGATGGCGAGCTTTACCTTGAAATGCACCGTGGTACATTCACCACAAAGTCACAGATGAAGCGCTGTAACCGTCAGTTAGAGTATAAGCTTCGCGAGGCTGAAATCGTGTCAACACTTCGTCATTTAAAGGGTGCGACTTATCCACACGAGGAAATCCGCGATATTTATAAGAAATTGCTTGTAAATCAGTTCCACGATATTCTCCCCGGCAGCCATATTGCACCCGTTTACCGTGACGCAATGGCTGACTACGAAGAAATCGACGCAAGACTTGATAAGATTATCGGCACCGGCGAAAAATACTTTAATTCGCTCAACTTCCACCGTACACATCTCACATTTATTGAGGACGAAAACGGCAAGAGCGTTCGCTACGGCAAGCAGGGTAACTGGGTAATCCCCAATCTTGAGCCCCTTTCCTGCGGTGAAATTCCGTGGCGTACCTATGCGGGTGATTGGTGCGAAATTGCCGATGTAATTACAACACCGTTCTATAAAATCAAGTTTAATTATGACGGCAGTATAGAGAGCATCTATGACCGCGAATTAGACAGAGAATGGGTAGGCGGCGACTTCAATAAGCTTAAATTATATAAGGACAACCCCGGTGTTTATGATGCTTGGGATATATTGCCAAACTATAAAGACCGCGAGGTTGAAGTGAAAATTATTTCACCTCTTAAAACAATCGAAAAGAATTCAGAGGTTGCGTCTTTTGAGGTAATCCTCGGTACTGAAAAGAGCACTTGGAAGCGAATTATCCGTGTATTCCGTCAATCACGCGGTATTGAGGTTGAAAATATCGTTGATTGGCACGAAAAGCATGTTCTTGCAAAGGCACAGTTTGATTGTAATGTGCTCACACGCAAGGCAGTTTGCGACACAAGTGCAGGCTTTGTTGAACGCGAAACTCACCGTAACACAACCTGGCAGCAGGCTCGTTTTGAGGTTTGCCATCATAAATGGGTTGATATGGCAGAAACCGACGGCGGTATTGCCCTTATCAACGATTCTAAATACGGTGTAGGACTTCTTGAAAATTCAATGAGCTTAAGCCTTCTTCGTGCAACAGTCCGCCCCGATGTTACAAGCGACCGCGGACATCACGAATTCGCATATATGATTTATCCTCATGCCGACGATTTTGTAAAGGCAGAAATCAATAATATTGCTTACGAATACAATGTTCCTCTCGGCAAAGCAGACCTCACCTGTGAAAACTCCTTTGGTGAGCTTTATATGCAGACAATGAAGATGAGTGAGCAGGGCAATATGATTGTTATCCGTCTTTCAGAGCAAAACGGCAGACGCGGTAAAATCAAGCTCGGCGGTAAGGTTAAGCTTCTTAACTTCCTTGAAGATGTAATCGAAGAAACCGACACAATTGAATATAAGCCATTTGAAATTATAACCATAGGTATAGAAACAAGATAAATAATGTAGGGCGGGGGCTCTTGGCTCACCTGAAAGGGGAGCTGTCATTTTCGAAGAAAATGACTGAGGGGTTCCCGCCATTATTTGTACAACAAATTTGAATTTGTCTAACAGATTTGGTTTCTTGTCTCCCCTGAAAGGGGAGATGTCAC
>CAZTLU010000047.1:0-11183 GCA_964614605.1 uncultured Eubacteriales bacterium | reverse complement strand
AGACCTGCTGTGTGAGCCTGTGTACCTGTTGCGTGGCAGAACTGAACATCAGGATACTCTTTAGCTGCATCCATAAGGAATGCTTCATGACCAAAGCTGTCTGCAAAGATTATGTCGCAACCTTCAACTTCGATAAGTTCAACAGCTGCGTCATAGCATTTTGTTGACTCAGGAATCTGAGTTTTCTGTGCATACTCAACGCCCATTTCTTCACATGCTGCTTTAGCTGCTTCCATGAAGTTTTTGTCATAAGTTGAGTTTTCGTCGTGAAGGAAGATGAAGCCAACCTTCAACTTTGCATCTCCGTCGTTTGTGTCAGGGCTATCGTTACCCCCGCAAGCAGCAAATGTGCAAGCGATGAGAACAACTGCCATAACAACTGCAAGAATTTTCTTGAGATGTTTCATAGTTTTTTTCTCCTTTGATTTTTATTTAAACAGTTTAAAACTGTTTGTTACCTTGTACCGAAAACAATTTCGCCCGTAGTGTCGTCCATTTTATCAACAATTGCCATTGATTCAACACGGATACCCTGTGCTCTCAACTTATCGCCGCCGCCCTGATAACCTTTTTCAATGGCGATACCGCAGCCTGCAAGAGTAGCACCGGATTGGTTAACAATATCAATAAGTCCAACAAGGGCGTTCCCTTTAGCAAGAAAATCGTCAACAATAAGTACAGTGTCTTTTTCAGTTAAGAAATCTTTTGAAACAATAATATCGTATGTACATTGATGAGTAAAAGACTCAACCTGACTTTTGTAAACATCACCTTTGATGTTCAGCGTTTTTGTTTTTTTGGCAAAAAGCAGAGGACAATCAAAAAACTGTGCCACCATACAGCCTACACCGATGCCCGAAGCTTCGATTGTAAGCACTTTTGTGATGTCACAGTCGTTATATAACCTTTTAAGTTCTGCACCTATTTCAGAGAGAAGTTTTACATCAAGCTGATGGTTAAGAAAACTATCTACTTTCAGAACATTTCCTGAAAATACCTTTCCATCCTTTAAAATTCTTTCTTCTAAAATCTTCATAAAACATCCCTCAATGTTCAGTATATTGTAATTATAAGTCAAAACAAGAAAAAAAACAATGTTTTTTGTTTCCGTTTTTATGGAATTTTTTAAAGAATATTTGTTAAAAATACATAAAAAGAAACATTTATTTTAAAAATGTAATAAAACAGGAGGAACTGATATGAAAAAATTTTTATCCGTCTTGTTGGCGGCGTCACTTTTCGGTACATTTTTTACTGCATGTAACAGAAGTGACAACAATAATCCCACGGGGCAATCAAATGAGGAAACTGCAACAGTACGATTTTTGAATTTTAAGCCGGAGGTTGCAAATGTCTATAATGAAATTGCCAAGGCTTATAAAGAAGAAACGGGAAATACTCTTATTGTGGAAACTGCCGCAAGCGGTAATTACGAGCAGACCCTAACAGCAAAAATGGGAACAAGTGAGGCACCCACGCTTTTTCAGATTAACGGCCCTAAAGGTTATGCAAACTGGAAAGATTATTGCGCAGATTTGTCTGACACCGAGCTTTATAAGCATTTAACCGATAAATCTCTTGCTATTACTTCTGACGGCAAGGTATATGGTATTCCTTATGTTGTTGAGGGCTACGGAATCATTTATAACAAAGCGATAACCGATAAATACTTTGCCCTTTCAACAAAAGCAACTGACTATAAATCAATGGATGAAATCAAAAGCTTTGATGCTTTGAAGGCTGTGGTAGAGGATATGCAGAAAAATGCAGAAGCTTTGGGAATTGAAGGTGTTTTTGCTTCAACATCACTAAAAACAGGCGAGGACTGGCGTTGGCAGACGCACCTTGCAAATATTCCTGTTTATTACGAATTTGAAGATAAAAACGCTGACCTTACAAGTGATGAAACAAAGACAGTTGAGTTTAAATATGCAGATAATTTCAAGAAAATCTTTGATTTATATATAAATAATTCTGTTACCGACAAGAAAAAGTTAGGCTCAAAAATCGTTGATGAATCAATGGCAGAGTTCGCACTTGGTCAATGTGCAATGGTTCAGAACGGCAACTGGGCTTGGGGACAAATTGATGATGTTAAGGGCAATGTTGTAGAGTCAGAAAATGTTAAGTATTTACCAATTTATATGGGAGTTGACGGTGAAGAAAATCAAGGGCTCTGCATCGGTACCGAAAACTTTTTTGCAGTAAATTCAAAGGCATCTGATGCAGAACAAAAAGCTGCAGAAGACTTTATGTATTGGTTGTTTTCGAGTGAAACAGGCAAGGAGTTCGTTACAGATGAGCTTGAACTTATCGCGCCCTTTGATACTTTTACAGAGGATGAGCGACCTGATGACCCTCTTGCACAAGAGGTAATCAAATGGATGAACAATGCTGATGTTACAACTATTCCGTGGAATTTCACAGTATTCCCAAGTGCAACCTTTAAAGCAGATTTCGGTGCAGCACTTCTTCAGTATGCGCAGGGCACTAAAAGCTGGGACGAAGTGAAAACTCTCTTCGTTGAGCGTTGGAAGAGTGAAAGTCAATAATAAATTATATCGCCCTCTGATTAAAGATGGGCGATAGTGCGTGCAGGGGCGGATAATAATGGAAAAAAATATAAAAAAATACTTTCCCGTATTTGTACTGCCGACCTTTATTTCTTTTTTAGTTGTATTTTTAATTCCATTTATTATGGGCATATATTTGTCCTTCACGGAATTTACAACTGTAGAAAGTGCAACATGGGTCGGCATGGAAAACTATTTTAAAGCATTTACGCAGGATGAAAACTTTCTTAATGCTTTGTGGTTTACGGTGAAATTCACGGTGGTTTCAGTAATAACTATAAATGTATTCGCTTTTTTTCTTGCAATGATGCTCACAAAGGCATTAAAGGGAACTGCTTTTTTCAGAACAGTTTTCTTTATGCCGAATTTAATCGGTGGTATTGTTCTCGGTTATATATGGAACCTGTTAATCAATTCAATTCTGGGTATTTTTGGCGTCGATATAACTTATAGTGCTGACTACGGATTTTGGGGACTCGTATTCTTAATGAATTGGCAGTTAATCGGCTATATGATGGTAATTTATATTGCAGGCATTCAGAATATTCCTCGTGAACTTTATGAAGCGGCAAAAATTGACGGTGCATCGTCTTTTAGAACTTTGAGAAATATTACAATTCCAATGGTAATGCCTTCAGTTACCATTTGCTTGTTTTTAACCCTCACAAATTCATTTAAGCTTTTTGACCAGAATTTAGCCTTGACAGGTGGTGCCCCTGCAAGAGAAACCGCTATGTTGGCTTTGGATATTTATAATACATTTTACGGCAGAACGGGCTGGCAGGGTGTCGGACAAGCTAAAGCAGTTGTCTTTTTCTTGATTGTTGCAATTATTGCTTTTGTTCAGCTTAAAATCACTGGCAGAAAAGAGGTAGAACACTAATGAGAACTAAAAAAAGGCTTAACAATGGCTTTTCATTTTCAGTTTTACTTCTTTTGTCCTTTGTGTTTCTGTTCCCGATTTACCTTGTTGTGATGAATTCATTTAAATCAAGGTTTAATATTGTCAGCGACCCTTTTAGTTTGCCCGACAGTGACACCTTTGTAGGTGTAGAGAACTATATAAACGGCATTGAAACATCGGGAATATTAGGCGCATTTTTAAGAACTTTAATTATAACCGTTGGTTCTGTGGCAGCAATAGTAATTTTCACTTCAATGACCGCGTGGTATATCACAAGAGTAAAATCAAAGCTTAATAAAGTAATTTATTATCTTTTTCTTTTTAGTATGATTGTACCGTTTCAGATGGTTATGTTCACAATGACATGGGTATGCTATAAGTTGGGACTTAACAGCGTTTTAGGTATAATTCCCGTATATCTTGGCTTTGGTTCAGGACTGGCGGTGTTTATGTTCAGCGGTTTTATTAAAAGCTTGCCTCGTGAAATTGAAGAAGCGGCAATGATTGACGGCTGTAACCCGATAAAAACATTTTTTTATGTTGTTTTTCCCATATTAAAGCCTACAGCAATTACTGTTGCAATTCTCACAGCAATGTGGATTTGGAACGACTTTCTGTTACCATATTTATTGTTGGGTTCAGGGAATAAAACCTTATCTGTTGCAATTCAGCTTACAATGCAAGGCGCTTACGGCTCAATAGATTGGGGCGGCTTTATGGCAATGCTTGTACTTGCTATTATTCCTATAATAATTTTCTATCTGTTCTGTCAAAAGTATATCATCAAGGGCGTTATTGACGGTGCGGTGAAAGGATAATATAAATGGCATCAATATCATTAAAAAATATAAAAAAAACCTATGAAGACGGCATAACAGTAATTGATGATTTGAATCTTGAATTCAATGATAAGGAATTTATAATTCTTGTTGGTCCTTCAGGCTGTGGCAAATCAACAACACTGCGAATGATTGCAGGGCTTGAAGAAATTACTGACGGTGAGCTATATATCGGTGACAGACTTGTAAATGATGTGTCACCAAAAGACCGTGACATAGCAATGGTATTTCAAAGCTATGCGCTTTATCCTCATATGTCCGTATATAAAAATATGGCGTTTGGACTTAAAAACCGAAAAGTTCCGAAGGATGAAATTGACAAAAAGGTTCGTGCCGCGGCAAAAATGCTTGACATTGAGGGGTATTTAAACCGTAAACCCCGTGCACTTTCAGGCGGTCAGCGTCAACGTGTAGCCCTTGGCAGAGCAATGGTTCGTGAACCTGCGGTTTTTCTTCTTGACGAGCCGCTTTCAAACCTTGACGCAAAGCTGCGAACAGAAATGCGAAGCCGAATTTCAATGCTTCACAAAGAACTGCAAACCACATTTGTTTATGTTACCCACGACCAGACCGAAGCTATGACAATGGCAGATAGAATTGTGGTTATGAGAAACGGCGAAATAATGCAGTTTGACACTCCTCAAATGCTTTATAATCACCCTAAAAATATGTTTGTTGCAGGTTTTATCGGTTCACCACAAATGAATTTTGTCGAATGTAAAATTAAGAAAAACGGTGACGATTATTATGCGGTATTCGAAGATTATGAAATAAGTTTGCCTACACGCATGAAAGATTACCTTATTATTTATGAAAACAAAACAGTAATTTTTGGCATTCGCCCCGAAGATTTATCAATAAGTAAAAAGGTAGAGAGCAAAGATGTCATAAGTCTGTATGTTGATATTGCGGAAATGACGGGTGCAGACTATTATCTTTACGGTAATTTGTGCGGTAACAAATTTGTTGCAAATGTACCGTCAAATACAGAGGTGCAAAGTGAAAAAGTATGTCATCTTAAAATTAACACCGATAAAATTCATTTGTTTGATAAAATGAACGAAAGACTCATTTGTGATTGACATTTTTCTCTAAAAATTATATATTTTATAAAGGTGAGAAAACGCGAACCTTTGAGGTGATTTTATGAGAACAAGTGGCGTCTTAATGCACATATCCTCTTTACCGGGAAAAACGGGTATCGGCACCTTGGGTAAAGAAGCATATAATTTTGTTGATTTCTTAAAAGCGGCAGGGCAGACCTATTGGCAGGTTTTACCCCTTTGTCCTACAAGCTACGGTGATTCGCCCTATCAGTCCTTTTCAACCTTTGCGGGCAATCCTTATTTTATAGACTTTGAAACTCTTTGCGATGACGGTCTGTTGAATGAAAACGATTATAATAATATCGATTGGGGTAAAAATCCCGAAAAAGTCGATTTTGAAAAGGTTTATGATAACAGATTTGAGGTCTTGAAAAAGGCTTACAACGCCTTTGACAAAAATGCTTCAAGTTATAAAATTTTTTGTGCTGAAAATGATTTTTGGCTTGAGGACTTTGCACTTTATATGGCTTTTAAAGAAAAATATAACGGTAAAGCGTGGAAAGAGTGGGATGTTGACATAAAACTCCGAAAAAAGTCAGCACTCAATTCTGCCAAAAATGAACTTGAAGAGGAAATTGAATTCCAAAAAACAGTTCAGTATTTCTTTTTTGTTCAATGGAATAAGTTAAAAGCTTATGCCAACACAAACGGAGTTAAAATAATTGGTGATATTCCCATATATGTTGCTGGCGACAGTGCAGATGTGTGGGCAAATCCAAAACAGTTTTTACTTGATGAAGATTGCAATCCTATCGAAGTTGCAGGTTGTCCGCCTGACGCATTTACCGATGACGGTCAGTTGTGGGGAAATCCTCTTTATGATTGGGATTATATGAAAAAAGACGGATATTCTTGGTGGAAAAAACGAATTGAGCACCAATGTAAAATGTGTGACGTAATCCGTATCGACCATTTCAGAGGATTTGAATCCTACTACTGTATTCCTGCCGATTCAGAAACTGCAAAAATCGGTGAATGGCGTAAGGGCCCCGGCATTGAATTCTTCCACGAAATTGAGCGGGATTTAGGCAAAAAGAATATCATTGCCGAGGATTTAGGATTTTTAACTCCCGCAGTAAAAAAAATGCTTAAACAAAGCAAATATCCCGGTATGAAAGTTCTTCAATTTGCATTTGATACTGATGAAGATAATGATTATAATCTTCATAATATCACAAAAAATTCTGTTGCGTATGCAGGTACTCACGACAATGATACAATCATTGGCTATATGACGAAAAGTGCACCGTGCTCAACCCGTAAAAGAGCGCGCGAGTATCTTCGTCTTACACGTCGAGAAGGTTATAACTGGGGCATGATGAAAGCCGTCTGGTCAAGCAATGCAGATACTGCAATCGTCACAATGCAGGATTTATTAGGACTTGGCAGTGAGGCGAGAATGAACTTCCCGTCAACCACTAAAGATAATTGGCAATGGCGCGCAAAGTCCGATTATATTACTGACGAATTAGCTGAAAAAGTTAAGTATTATACTGCTTTATATAAAAGAATACCCTCAAAGAAAAGAGGCAAATAAATGACTGAAATTGTTAAAGAGGCGGCATTGCTTGCCAAAAGAAAATATTTAAAAGAAATAAATGAGCTTACACCCTATGAATTGCACGATGTAATTTCGGCTTCTGTAATGGGCTATATCTCTGATGATTGGATGAATAGCCGAAAAAAGAGAATTGCTGAGAGAACCGCATACTATTTTTCTGCTGAATTTTTGGTGGGAAGAATGGTTCACAATAACCTTGTTTCAAAAGGTGTTTATGACGAAATTGAAAAGGATTTAAACGAATACGGTGTTTCCCTCAAAGCTCTTGAAGATGTTGAAGATGCAGCACTCGGTAACGGCGGTTTAGGTCGTCTTGCCGCTTGCTTCCTTGATAGTGCCGCAACCCTTAACATTGCTCTTGACGGCTACGGAATTCGCTATAAATACGGACTTTTCAAACAGGATTTTGAAAACGGATTTCAGACCGAAGAGCCTGACGACTGGACACGCTGGGGCGACCCTTGGTCAATTCGTTGTGAGGGTGATGCAGTAACTGTTGATTTCAAGGATATGTCAGTTAAAGCTGTGCCCTATGATATGCCCGTTATCGGTTACGGTACGGATAATGTAGGTACACTTCGTCTTTGGCAGGCAGAATCTCTTGTGCCATTCGATTTTGATTTGTTCAATGAGCAGAAATATGATAAATCGGTAGCGCTCAAAAATCGTGCTGAAGATATTTCGCGTGTGCTTTATCCAAATGATGATAATAATGAAGGTAAGAAGCTTCGTCTTAAACAGCAGTATTTCTTTTCAAGCGCATCACTTCAGGATATTATAAGAAAATACAAGCGAATTCACGGCAAGGATTTCAGCAAATTCGCTGATTTTGTGACAATTCAGCTCAATGACACTCATCCCGTAATTTCAATTCCCGAGCTTATAAGACTTCTCACCGAAAATGAAGGCGTTAACTTCGACGATGCCTTTGAAATTACTAAAAATGTGTTCAATTATACAAATCACACCATTATGCAAGAGGCTCTTGAAAAGTGGGATTTAAAGCTGATTCGTAATACAATACCCCAAGTTTTAAATATCATTAAAAAGCTTGATAAAATGCTCAAAAAAGAGCTTAAAAAATTGAATGTACCCGAAGAATCTGCAGAAACAATGTATATCATTCAGGATAAAAGAGTGCATATGGCATATATGGCTGTTTTCTGCTCAAAATATGTTAACGGTGTAGCAAGAATTCATACGGATATTCTTAAAACCAATGTGCTTAAAGATTGGTATGAACTGTATCCCGACAAGTTCCGGAATAAAACAAACGGTATCACACAACGCCGTTGGTTACTCCTTTGCAACCGTGAATTATCAGCGCTAATTACTGAGCTTTTAGGCTCTGATGAATGGGCTACAGACCTTGACAAGCTTAAAAAACTTGAACAATATGCAGATAACGAAGAAATCTTAAATCGTTTTATTGAGATTAAAGAAACAAAGAAAAAGCAATTGGCAGAGTTTGTTGAGCAACACGACGGCGTAAAAATCGACCCCAACAGTATTTTTGATATTCAGATTAAACGACTTCACGAGTATAAGCGTCAATTCCTCAATGCTCTTGCAATTCTTGAATTGTATTTTGAAATCAAAGAGGGTACACTTACGGATTTTGTTCCCACAACCTTTATTTTCGGTGCAAAGTCAGCACCTGGTTATGCTCGTGCAAAGGGTATAATCAAATTGATTAACGAAATCGCAAAGCTTATTGAAAAGGATAAAGTTGTTTCAAAATATATCAAGGTTGTTTTCGTTAAGAATTACAATGTTTCTTATGCCGAAAAGCTTGTTGCTGCCGCCGATGTCAGCGAACAGATTTCCACAGCAGGTACAGAAGCAAGCGGAACAGGTAATATGAAGCTCATGCTTAACGGAGCGGTAACGCTCGGAACTTATGACGGCGCTAATATTGAAATCGTTGAAGAAACAGGTGAAGAGAATAACTATATTTTCGGTGCACGTGTTGAAGATATTGAAAAAGTAAAAGATTATTATTCGTCTGAAAATCTTTATGAGAATGACGAAAAAATCAAACGAGTTCTTGATGCATTGGTTGACGGCACTTTAAAAGATAACAGAACAAAAATCTTCAAAGAGCTTTATAACTCCATTCTCAAAGGTGCTTCGTGGCATGAGCCCGACCACTATTATTTGTTGCTTGATTTCAATAACTATCTTGAAACCAAAAAACGAGTTAATTCTGACTATAAGGATAAAAAAGAATTTTATAAAAAATGTTGGCTTAATATGTGCAATGCGGGTAAGTTCTCTTCAGACAGAACAATCGCAGAGTACGCAAAAGAAATCTGGCACATATGAAATTTTTTAAGGCTGTGATAGCCTCCCTTGTCAAAGGGAGGGGGACCGCTTTAGCGGTGGAGGGATTCCTTCACCGCTTTTATTATACAAAGTATTTGACTACAAGTTGATTTTTATATATAATTAGGAAAAGTTAATTTATTAGGTGGTGTTCATATGACATTTGATTGTGGTTTTACAAAAGAAAATAATTGGTTTCGTTATCGTGCAGCAGCAATAATTGTTGAAGATAATTGCGTTCTTTTTGCAGGCAATGAAACGGCTGATTATTTATATTCAATCGGTGGTGCAGTACATATGAACGAGTCATCAGAAGATGCTGTAAAAAGAGAAGTTTTTGAAGAAACAGGCGTAAATTATGATGTTGACAGATTAGCTGTAATTCACGAAAACTTCTTTTATGGTGATGGCGGAACACAACCCGATACACTTTGTCACGAAGTAGCATTTTATTATTTGATGAAACCAAGAGGAACAAAAGAATTGAATAGTGAAAGCTACACAAGTGGTGGTTTTAAAGAAACGGTGCATTGGATTCCTATTGTAGATTTAGACAATTATAAAGCATTCCCTACTTTTATGAAAGAATTTTTGAAGACTATGCCAAAAGAAATCGTGCATATTGTGTCAAATGAGAGAGAATAATTTTGGACAAGAAAATATTAGAAAAATATTTAGACCCAAAACTGAATATTTTAATTTTTCCTGAGCTTGATTCTACAAATAATTATTTGAAAAAACTGGGCTTGAAAGGCGAAAAAGAAAACACACTCATTATTGCCGAAAGCCAGACTGGTGGCAGAGGCAGAATGGGGCGTTCTTTTTATTCCCCAAACGGTACGGGTGTTTATTTTTCATTGCTTTTGCACCCTGAAATTCTTGCGGAAAAAGCCTTGAATTTAACTGTTATGGCGGCGGTTGCCGTTGCTGAAACCGTTATGAAATATAGCTCTGATGATGTTAAAATCAAATGGGTAAATGATGTTTATATTGACGGTAAAAAGGTCTGCGGAATTCTTACCGAAGGGGCAGTAAATCCCACAACAAAAATGCTTGATTATGCCGTTGTAGGAATTGGCATAAATGTTATTGCACCTGAAAATGGTTTTCCAAGTGAGATTAAAAACATTGCAACATCAATTTTTTCGGGAAATGCAGAAGATAATATCAAAGAAAAAATCATTGCAGATGTTGTTAACCGATTTTTTGATATGTATAGCGGAATTGATACCGATTTTGTAAACAGATATAAAGAATATTCATATCTCACAGGCAGAGAAATTAACATAATTTCGGGTGAAAATTTAAGACCTGCAACTGTTTTAGAAATTACAGACGATTGTCATTTACTCGTCAAAAATGAACACGGCGAAACCGAAGAAATTTCGTCAGGTGATGTTAGTGTGAGGGTGAAATGAAAAGAAGAAACTTAATTGTTACCTTAACTCTTTCAGCACTTTTCTGCACCTTGATTTGCATAGGCTCATTTATAAGAATACCAATGCCCAATTTAATGCCGATAACATTACAAACTTTTTTTGTTTTACTTACGGGACTTGTGTTGCCTGTTAGAGCATCTGCACTTGCAACAGTAACCTATATGGCACTTGGACTGATTGGTTTGCCGATTTTTTCAGGCGGTGGGGGATTAGGCTATGTTTTAATGCCCAATTTTGGCTTTATAATCGGCTTTGTTATATCGTCAGTAATAATTAGTATCATCATAGAAAAACTTAAAAAACGCACTTTTTGGCAGTATTTTGCCATATCACTACTTGGCGTTTTAATTATCTACATAATCGGTATTTTATATTTTGCATTTATAACAAACATTTATAATAAAAGTGACTATTCAGCAATTTGGTTTATTCAAAC
>CAZTLU010000046.1:0-11191 GCA_964614605.1 uncultured Eubacteriales bacterium | reverse complement strand
TGTAATTCGTTTAGGTGGGATATCCACTACGGGAATTCGACATATTTGGAATTTGTTGATTACATCGGTGTTCCTACTTCAATTAAGTTACCATCCAAATCGTAGAATCTAACCACCTTTTGTCCCCAGCTATGTGTCATCAGGTGATTTACATATTCGATTTCAGGGTAAAGTGTTTCAAGACGCTCTACAAATTGCTCTATGTTGGGCTCTTCAAAATATAACTCAGACTGATTACTGTTTGGAATTACACGCCTTTTTGTGAATTGTTTCCAATATCCCGATTCTTGTAAATATACATTATTCGTCAATTCCATATTCCCATCGTTGTCTTGAAGCAGTTGAAATCCAAACATATCACTATAGAACTTTAACGCACGGTTACAATCTTTAACTACAATAAGCGTTCCTTTGTATTTCATATACATTCTCCTCGTCAAATTCAAATTTTTCGGTTAATACTATTTTATCAAATCTTCCACATTCAAATCGAACTTGATTCGCTCGTGGACATCTTTCCGACTTAAAAGAACAACCGTCTCCACATGGTCGGTGTGGGGGAACATATCGACAGGTTGGATTTTGCGTACTTTGTATCCGTTTTTACAGAGATAGAGCAAATCTCTTGCCAGAGTTTCGGGGTTACAAGAAACATAAACTACCTTTTCGGGAGAGAGTTTGACAAGTGACGATAAAAACGGAATGTCACTTCCGGCTCTTGCGGGGTCCATAATAACCGCGTCAATTTTTTCGTTGTTATTTGCAAGGTCAACCATAAACTTACCTGCATCAGCGGCGAAAAACTTGATATTTTCAATGCCGTTGAGCTTGGCGTTTTCTTTGGCATCACGAACCGCGTCTTTATTTATTTCAACACCGAGTACGCTCTGTACATTTTTACTCGCGATAAGCCCTATTGTACCCGTACCGCAATAGGCGTCAATAATTCGCTCGTCACCCTTGAAATTCGCATATTCAAGAGCCTTGTTATACAGAATTTCAGTCTGTATAGGGTTAATCTGATAAAATGCCTTTGGCGAAATGCGGAATTTCAGTCCGCAAAGCTCCTCGGTGATTTTGCCGTCACCGTAAAGCACTTCGCTTTTGTCACCCAAAACCATACTTGTGAATTTATTATTTATATTCTGCACGATTGTTGTAATTTCGGGGTGGCGACCTATAAGTGCGTTGATGAATGAACGCTTTGAGGGAAATTGGGGTGTGGCGGTTACAAGCACAACCATAACCTCGCCACTGCGAAATGCGGTTTTTACAAGAACATGACGCAAAAAGCCTTGTCTTGTATTCTCGTCATAAGGTTTAAGCTTGAAGCTTTTTAACAATTTTTTAACTGTGTTTGCAATTTCGTCAGCCTTGGGGTCGGTGAGCATACATTTCTCAATATCAATAATTTTGTGGGTTGAGGATTGATAAACTCCTGCAATGGTTTGCCCGTTTCTGCCGCGGCCAAAGGCATATTGTGCTTTGTTGCGGTAGTTATATGGATTTTCCATGCCTATAATTTCTTCGATGTGACAGAATTTACCCAGAAGACGAATTGTTTTGACTTGTTTATGTCTTAATTGTTCTTCATATGAAAGATTTAAAAGCTGACACCCACCACACTTTTTAGCGTGGGGGCAAAGTTGAGTTTTGTTCTTCATAATATACCTATCTTAATACGGAAAGACAAGAATGTCTATCCCTACGCGATTTTTCTTCCGTTCTTGATTTCGATTTTACCGAAGAAGGGGACTTTTATATATCCCGTAAATGTATCACCGTTAATTTCGACACAAACATCAACGGTCATTTTGCCCATAAGGTCAATTTCTGCCTTGCCCGAAAGCTGATTGCCTTTTTCTTTAATATCATAAACTTTAAAATTGGGAAGCTTTTTGAGTGACGGAACCGTTACATGAAAATCATACTCACCGTTGTTGTCGGTGATTTCTACAATGGCACTCCCGCTGATTATTGAGGTTTCAATATCGCCTGTCCATTTTCCTAAGCCAATCACAGAAAACACATCCTTTTTAATTGTATTCAATTAATTCTACCATTTATTGAATATCTTGTAAAGGCGAAAATCCAAGTTCGTTCTTTAGTTTTTGAACACATTCCATTGACAATGACGAACAATAGGAGTAAAATATTATACTGAAATATAGTAAGTATATGAGGTGTTTGTGTTGAAGAAATTATATGAAATAATAAAACCGCATCAAATTTTATTGCTCCTTTTAGATATAATTGTTGTTAATGGCTCATATTATTTGTCCATGTTTTTTCATCGACAGTTCTTTTTTGATGGCGAAATTTTTGCTTTTCTTACAAAAAGGGTTGTATTTGTAACTGTTATTTATATTGCGTTGTTCTTTGCACGCAGACTTTACAGCAATATGTGGAAATATATGGGCTTTTATGAGCTTATAAATTCAATTATTGCTGCGGGAGTGGGTACCGCTTTATGCTGGATTGTTGACTATGTTGTTATGAAAATTTCTTTCGCAACAATCGGCGTGAAGCTTCTCCAGACAATGCCGGTAATTGTTTATGTTGACGCATTTATGTTCATCTGTTTCTTCTCTGTGGGTGTAAGAACGATGTACAAGTCTTATAATGCCTTGAAAGCTGATTCAAAACGACGCAGAAAAGACGCAAACAAACGCATTATGATTATTGGTGCAGGTGATATGGGTAACTCGGTTCTTTTTGAAATGAGCATCAGCGGTTACAAGTCAGGTACTCCCGTTGTAATCGTTGACGACGATATTGCAAAGAAGAATATGAGAGTCCGCGGTATTCCTGTTGTGGGCAAAATTGACGATATTCCTGCTCTTGTAAAAAAATTTGATGTAAATGAAATTATTTATTGCATTCCGTCAGCAACTCCCGAAAGAAGAAAAGAAATTTTTGAAATTGCAATGTCAACAGGTTGTACTCTCAAAAGAGCTCCTAATATTGATGAGCTCGGCAGTGAGGACAAGCCAATGGTTGACAGAATTAAAAAGGTTGATGTTCTTGACCTTCTTTCACGCCCCGAAATCAAACTTGACCCCGATGTTTGTAAATATGTTACAGGCGAAACAGTTCTCGTAACAGGCGGCGGCGGTTCAATCGGCAGTGAGCTTTGCCGTCAGATTGCACGCTATAACCCCGAAAGAATTGTTATTTTTGATATTTACGAAAACAACGCATTCACACTCAAAAATTCTCTTGACAGAAAATATCATGGTGCTCCTCAGGTTGAAATCCGTATAGGCTCTGTGCGTGAGCTTCGCAGACTTAAAGAGATTTTTGAGGAATTCCACCCATCATCAGTATTCCACGCTGCTGCTCATAAGCATGTTCCGCTTATGGAAGACAGTCCTTACGAAGCAGTTAAGAATAATATTTTAGGTACATATAATACCGCTTACTGTGCAAATGAATACGGTGTTAAGAACTTTGTTCTTCTTTCAACGGATAAGGCGGTTAACCCCACAAATGTTATGGGTGCGACAAAGCGTGTTTGTGAAATCGTAATTCAGCATTTCAGCAAAATCAGTAAGGGTACAAAATTCGCGGCAGTTCGTTTCGGTAATGTTCTCGGCTCAAACGGCAGTGTTATCCCGATTTTCAAGGAACAGCTTGAGCAGGGCGGACCGATTACGGTTACTCACCCCGATATTACCCGTTACTTTATGACTATTCCCGAAGCAAGCCAGCTCGTTGTTCAGGCAGGCGGTCTTGCAAAGGGCGGCGAGATTTTTGTTCTTGATATGGGCGAGCCCGTTAAGATTGTAAATCTTGCAGAAAATCTTATCAGACTTTCGGGCTTTGAGCCATACAAGGATATTGAAATTCAGTTCACAGGTCTTCGCCCGGGTGAAAAGCTTTATGAAGAGCTTTCGCTTGAAGAAGAGCTTGACGAACGCAAAAAGACAGGTAACGACAAGATTTTCGTTACAAAGCCTCTTGAAATTGACGACGAACAGCTTGAAAGGGATATCAAGGCAATTGCAGACCTTCAGCCCGAAGAAGTTCGTACATACTTAAAACGTCTTGTGCCAAACTATCGCGGCAAATAAAATTATCTATAAATTACATTCACATATTGGAGATGTTCGCAAATGCAAATCAAAATTGAAAAAACAACTGCTCCCAAGGTAAAACCTGACTGGAAAAATTTAGGCTTCGGTCATATTTTCACAGACCATATGTTTATTATGGACTATGATGAGGGTATGGGCTGGCACGATGCAAGAATTGTGCCCTATCAGCCACTTGTGCTTGACCCGTCAGCGCTTGTTTTCCACTATGCACAGGAGTGCTTTGAGGGACTTAAGGCTTATCGTTGTGCAGATGGCAGTGTTCAGCTTTTCCGTCCCGACAAGAATGCGGAAAGAATGCAGTCAACTCACGACAGACTTTGCATCCCACAGATTCCCGTTGCTGACTTTGTAGACGCCGTTAAGGCTCTCGTTTCAGTTGATAAGGATTGGGTGCCCGCAGAGCCCGACACAAGCCTTTATATCAGACCCTTTACAATCGCAACAGAGCCGGTTTTAGGCGTAAAGGCATCTGCTAAGTATCAGTTTATCGTAATCTGCTCACCTTCAGGTGCTTATTATGCAGAGGGTCTTAATCCCGTTAAGATTTATGTTGAGGACGAATATGTCCGTGCAACTCCCGGCGGAACAGGATATATCAAGTGCGGCGGCAACTATGCAGCATCTATTGCGGCTGGCGAAAAGGCACATAAGCTTGGTTATTCACAGGTTCTCTGGCTTGACGGTGTTGAGAGAAAGTATGTTGAAGAAGTCGGCGCTATGAACATTATGTTCAAAATGGACGGCGAAATCTATACAGCGGCAACAGTTGGTACAGTTCTTCCCGGTATTACAAGAATGAGTTGCATTGAGCTTCTTAAAAATTGGGGATACAAAGTCAACGAGGGCAAGCTTGCAATCGACACAGTTATGGATGCAGGCAGAAACGGCACTCTTGAAGAAGTTTTCGGAACAGGTACAGCGGCAGTTATTTCACCCGTTGGTTCACTTATGTATGAAAACGAGGTCGTTGAAATCAATAACTTCAAAATCGGCGCCCTTACCCAGAAGCTTTATGATACTCTCACAGGTATTCAGTACGGCAAGCTTGAAGACACATTTGGCTGGACAGTTAAAGTAGACTAATTTAAGCAAAATGAAAGAGCAAACTCAATATGGGCTTGCTCTTTTTATTTAAGTTTAAATTAAAGTTTTTATAATAAAATGAATTTGAGGTGATAAAATGAAGCTTCTGTATGCAGAGGATGAGCCCGCAATGTCTGAAGCGGTGACGGATATTCTCACTTACCATAAATTCATAGTTGATACCGTTGATAACGGACTTGATGCGCTTTATTATGCCCGTGCAGATAAATATGACGGGATTATACTTGATATAATGATGCCGAAAATGAGCGGTCTTGAGGTGCTTACAACCCTTCGCCGCGAGGGGTGTCGCGTACCGATTCTGCTTCTCACCGCCAAAACGCAGGTCGAAGACAGAATTGAGGGTCTTGACGCAGGCGCTGACGATTATCTTCCCAAGCCTTTTAATATGGGCGAGCTTTTAGCCCGTGTGCGTGCTATGCTTCGTCGTCGAGAGGATTTCACGCCCGATATTATCACTTACAAAGACATTTCGCTCAATATGAACAGTAGTGAGTTGAGCGTGGACGGTAATACAGAGGTGCTTTCAAAGCTTGAATACAGACTTATGGAGGCACTTATGCTCAATAAAGGCATGTATCTTTCAACCGAGGAATTGCTCGTAAAAGGTTGGGGCTATGATACTGACGCAGAATTGGGCACGGTCTGGGTGTATATTTCAAATCTGCGTAAAAAGCTTGCGGGGTTGGGCTCAACAGTTGAAATTAAGGCAAAACGCAATGTAGGTTATACATTGGAGTGATATTATGATTAAAATTTTACAGAAAAAGTTCATAAAAACTGCAATGATTGCCATTACGCTTTTGCTGGTGATTTTTGTGGGTGCGATAAACATTGTGAATGTTATAACCGTAAGCGGAGAAATTGATAAAACTCTTGAACTTCTCACAGAAAACAGTATGAGCACACCTCCCCGAATGGAACAGATTGAGCCTGAAAAAGAGGGCTTAGGCAAGTTCTTTTCGCCTATCCCCGATGAAGAGAGGGCGATGTCAGCCCGTTATTTTACGGCAGAGGTTGACTTTGCAGGGCAAATAATAAGAATAAATACAGAAAATGTTTTTTCAGTAACCGATGAAGAGGCAGAGGAACTGATTGCCCGTATAATTTTAAGCGGGAATTATGAGGGTAAAATCGAAGGCTTTAAGTTCAAAACGGTGCAAAGTCAAATGAATAATACATCAACCATAGTTTGCGTGGATACCTCGGCAAGCTTGCGAGGGGCATTCACTGTTGTTGTGATTTCTATTGGTGTGGGCGCTGTGTGCTGGCTTATGATGTTGCTTTTTGTATCACTGCTTTCAAAAAAGGCGATTAAACCAATTGCTGAAAACTTTGAAAAGCAACGGCAATTTGTGACGGATGCAGGGCACGAAATCAAAACTCCTCTTGCTATTATTCTTGCAAATACCGATGCTCTTGAATTGCACAACGGCGAGAGTAAATGGAGTAAAAATATACGCTCACAAACGATTCGCCTTAACGGACTTATGCAAAATCTTCTCACTCTTTCACGCTCTGATGAGGCAAAGGAAAAGCTTGCAAAGGAAGAACAATGCGTTGACGCCTTGCTTAACGAGGCGGTTGAGGGATTTGTGACTCTTGCGGAAAATCAACAAAAGAAAATCTGTGCAGAAATCGGTGAGAATATTACTGTAACCGCTCATCGTGAAAGTCTTCAACAGCTTTTTACCGTACTTATTGACAATGCTGTGAAGTATTCATCAGATTGCAGTGAAATCTATATAAATCTCAAACAGGAAAACGGTAAAACTGTTTTCACAACGAAAAACATCTGCGACGGCTTGCCTGAATGTGAGCCCGAAAAGCTTTTTGACCGTTTTTACCGTGCTGATGAAGCCCGTACCCAGAAAAACGGCGGATATGGAATAGGACTTTCGGTTGCTCATTCGATTGCAGAAAATCATGGCTGGGAAATTTCGGCACAATACGAAAAAGACAATATAATAGTATTTACTGTCATAATGTGACTAAATCTGTAAAAAACACCCGTTGAAAACTTTTTTAACCGGTGTTTTTTTAAACTTAAATTAAGGTAAAGCGGGTATGATTTATGCATATTATTTGAAAGGAAAAATGCAATTGGCTTATCAGACAATTTTCAAGCGGTATGAGCTTAAGTATATGCTGACCTATGAGCAAAAGGAAGAAATTCTCAAGGCAATGGCACCATATATGAAGATGGACAAGTACGGGCACAGTTTAATATGCAATATTTATTTTGACACCGACAATTACCGCCTTATTCGCCATTCAATTGAAAAGCCCAGATATAAGGAAAAGCTTCGTATAAGAAGCTACGGCAGGGCAAATGAGAATAGCACCGTGTTTGTAGAACTGAAAAAGAAATATAAGCATGTGGTTTATAAAAGGCGCGTGTCATTGCCCGAAAAAAAGGCTATGGATTGGATTTGCGGAGTGAGGCACTGCGGAATCGACACGCAGATAGTACGGGAAATCGACTATTTTTTGAACTATTATGAAACTTTGCACCCGGCATTGTTTTTGTCTTATGAGCGCGAGGCTTATTATTCAAACGACGGCAGTGATTTTCGCGTGACCTTTGACGAAAATATACAATGTCGACAAGACAGGCTTTCTCTTGAAGAGGGACCGCAGGGCATACCGATTTTAGAAGAAAATAAGCTTCTTATGGAAATTAAATGCAGCGGCGGAATACCTATGTGGATGGCTCACGCGCTATCACAAGCCCGGTTGTACAAAACATCATTTTCAAAATACGGCACAACATACCGTAAATTTATTTTACCTGATTTATTGGAGGAAAACAGAAATGCTTGACACATTATTTAAAGGACTTTTTGACTCGGACTTAACCTCGGTTATTTCCGTTACCGACTTTTTACTTTGCGTGGGATTTTCTCTCGTTTTGGGTCTTGTTATGGCGTTCAGCTATATGTACAGAACGCGATATACCAAAAGCTTTGTTGTAACATTAGCCCTTCTTCCCGCAGTTGTTTGCGTGGTGATTATGATGGTTAACGGCAATGTGGGCGCGGGTGTTGCTGTGGCAGGTGCGTTCAGTCTTGTGCGTTTCCGCTCTGTGCCGGGTACTGCAAAAGAAATCGGCACTCTGTTTCTTGCAATGGGTGCAGGACTTATTGCGGGTATGGGATATTTAGGCTTCGCAACACTTTTTACAGTTGTGATGTGTGCGGTGTTCGTGCTTTATAACCGTCTTGATTTCGGCGCAAAGAAAAACGCGGCAGTTTATAAAACCTTTAACATCACCATTGCCGAGGATTTGGACTACACAGGCGTTTTTGAGGATATTTTCAAGAAATACACAAAGTCAAGTGAGCTTGTGCGTGTAAAAACTACAAATATGGGCAGTATGTTCCGCCTCACATATAATGTGACCTTGCGTGATGCGGCAAAAGAAAAGGAAATGATTGATGAAATTCGTTGCAGAAACGGAAATCTTGAAATAACTGTATCAAAACAGGACACAACTAATACTGAACTTTAATATGAGGGTGGTTTTAATGAAAAAAATAATTCCCTTGGTTTTATGCCTTTTGCTGATTTTCAGCGGATGCTCAAAAAATCCCGCTTCAACAACTGATGAGGGTACATCAAGCGGTGAAAGCGTCAGCGGTGAGGCGGTACAGACCGATTTTGAACAGACCGATGACGAAATGTTTACCAACCGTGATTTGAATTCCGATTATGATGAAAGCACTGCGGTGAAAATTGCACTTAACGGCACAACCGCTTCAAGCACATCGGATACAGTTAAGATTTCGGGCAGTACCGTGACAATTACCGAAGAGGCAACATATATCGTTTCGGGTGAGCTCACAGACGGAATGCTTGTTGTTGATGCAGGCGAAAATGATAAGCTTCAAATCGTCTTTAACGGTGTTGACATTACAAGCAGCACTTCGGCTCCGCTCTATATTCTTGAGGCTGACAAGGTTGTTGTAACTCTCGCAGAGGGCACGGAAAATGTACTTGAAAACGGTGGCACATTTACGGCGATTGACGATAATAACATTGACGGCGCGGTATTCTCAAAGCAGGATTTAACCTTTAATGGTGCGGGCAGCTTGACTGTTACTTCGCCAACGGGACACGGAATTGTCTGCAAAGACGATTTGGTGTTTACAGGCGGCACATATACCGTTAACTGTGCATCTCACGGGCTTGATGCCAATGACAGCGTTCGGGTGCAGAATTCAAGCTTAACTGTTACCTCGGGTAAGGATGGAATTCACGCAGAAAATTCTGACGACGCAAGTCTTGGATTTGTATATATTTCAAGCGGTACTTTAAACATTACCGCCGAGGGCGACGGAATAAGCTCGGGCTCATATATGCAGATTGAGGGCGGCACCTACAATATTGTGTCAGGCGGCGGCAATGGAAACGGAAGCAATCAGAGCTCAAGCTCATGGGGTGACTTTATGGGCGGAGGAATGCCCGGCGGCGACATGGGTGGCGGCAACAGAAGACCAATGTCTGCAGATACCTCTGCAACCGTATCTTATATGGCAACCACAACTGTAACTGACGATAGCAGTACAAGTATGAAGGGTATAAAATCGGGCGCCGGTATGCTGATTTCAGACGGCACCTTTACTATTGATTCGGCAGACGATTCGCTCCATTCAAATGTGTCGATGACCATTAACGGCGGTACTTTTGAAATTGCAAGCGGTGATGACGGAATTCACGCTGAAGAAGAACTCACCGTCACAAACGGAACAATAAATATCACCGAAAGCTACGAGGGACTTGAAGCCCTTGATATTAAAGTCAGCGGTGGCGATATAACTCTTGTTGCAAGTGATGACGGTCTTAACGCGGCAGGCGGAACCGACTCAAGTGGCATAACTGGTGGCAGAGATGGTATGTTCGGCGGCGGAATGATGGGTGGCGGAATGAGCTCAAACTCAAACGGAAGTATTGTGATTTCGGGCGGTAAGCTTTATATAAATGCCTCGGGTGACGGCATTGACGCTAATGGTACTCTTGAAATTACGGGTGGTTACACAACCGTTTGCGGACCGACTCAAGGCGACACCGCAACCCTTGACTATGATATCTCTGCAACAATAACAGGTGGTACCTTTATAGGAACGGGTGCTTCGGGAATGGCGCAGACCTTCAGTGGTTCCGAGCAGGGCATAATCGCAGTAAGTGTTGGTAATCAGTCAGCAAATACAGAAATCGTATTGAAGGATTCAAAGGGCAATACAATTGTATCTTATACTCCTGAACTCTCATTTGGCGTGGTAATTATCAGCACACCGGATATGGTCAGTGGTGAAACCTATGAAATAACTGTAGGCTCAATCTCGGGCGAATTCAAGGCGAGTTAATTTCATAATAAATAAAAAACAAGGACAGACTTTAATCGGTCTGTCCTTGTTTTGCTTGTTTCATTGCTTTTATATATGCGGGACATTCGGTAAAATTCTTATAACATAATTCCGAAAGAGTCCAAGCAGTAAGCTCATTATAAACCATTGCGCAATATGGTATTTCAGCCCAAATAGATTCTTGGTCTTCTAATAATGGACATTTTGTCGGGTCTTCAAAATACATAATAATTACCTCTTATACGTTAATGTGACGTAATTTTACCACAAGATTATGATAAAGTCAATTACGTTATATTAACGTTAAGGTGATTGCATGAAACAAATTCAGTATTATGGTAACAAAAATATTGTCTGTGATAATGTGAAAAAACGAAGAATTGAATTAGGTTTGACACAGGGACAATTAGCGGCAAGAATGCAAACAAAGAATTGCAATATTGACCAACAAATGATTAGTAAAATTGAAAAGAACAACAGACAAGTAACTGATTTTGAGTTGGCTTGTCTGTGCAAGTGCCTTGAAATAACACCGAATGAAATATTAAAAGATTTTGGCGAAATAAAATAATTCAGCATTCAGCATTCAGATAAATTTGAATTTGTCGGGATAAATGCAAAGTG
>CAZTLU010000045.1:0-11321 GCA_964614605.1 uncultured Eubacteriales bacterium | reverse complement strand
AGCATTATTACACATTGTCGTATTGCCAGCGTATGATTTTTGATTTGCTTTATTGATTGCATTGCTGATATTAAACAAATCACCGTTATAATTATCAATACAATAATTTTCATTGAACACCTCAACAGATGAATAAATATCTTTGATTTTACAGGGACAGTCACTGCCGCAAAGCATTACTGTTTTATCGAAATTTCCCTTTTCTGTCAAAACCCTAAAGCTTTCTTTACTTCTTAACTCATTGATGGTCTTTGCATGTATGCTTAAAATGAATACAACGCCGCAATTTACACCGTCTATAATGCTGTTTACTTCTTCTGTACTGCCGATTTCATCACAGATTATATATTCAGGTGACATTGTTCTTACCGCCATTGATATCCCCTTGCTTTTAGGGAAGCCAAGTAAAACATCAGTATTGGGGCCTAAATCATTTATATTGCTTTTTGAAGGGAATATCTCTTTTCGCTCGTCAATTACACATAGCTTATGGTATTTGCCGAGGCGTCCTGACGAAAGTTGATATGCAATATCGCGTAGTATTGTAGTCTTACCTGACGATGGCGGACCTGCAATAATGATGTTCGACGGACATTTTGACAAAATTTTTTCAAATATAGGCTCAGAAACACCTCGAACAATACGCGGAATTCGTATATTCATCGAATTTATATTATCAATACCTTTAACCGCTTCTTTGTCATAAACTGCCGTTCCACAGACTCCCACACGCGCACCATTTGGCAAAGTTATGTATCCGTTCAATAAATCCTCATAGTGACTGTGTATTGAATATCCGCACATTTTATTTACAGTATCATAAATTTCGTTTTGAGTTGGAATTACACTACTTACTGACATTATGTAGGACAGCCGTCCACTATCAGTTAAAAAACTGCTTCCACTTGACAAAACAATCACTATTGGTCTGCCGGCACGAAGCCTTATTTCTTGAATTTCACTGATATTTTTTTCATTAAGTTTACGCAAATATCCTTGTATTCTAGGGGAGACAAAGGAAGTTATGTATGTAAAGTTTTCATATAAGGTTTTGTCCATTTAATCACCTCTGTAATTTCTATGATTACTTGTCCCCAATTAGTACAAAACTTTCTTGAAAAGAAAAGTTGTGTATGTTATACTTAAAATATCTTTTTTGAAAGGTGTATGTAATGAAAGCAAAATTCTTCAATTGGTTAAAAGAAAATAGATATATACTTGTCTCGGGCGGAGCATCTCTTTTTATAATTCTGCTTGTTTATTTCTGTTACGAAATAATTCCGTTCGGTGACGGTACAGTTTACCGTATGGATTTATATCATCAGTACGGTCCACTCTTTTCCGAGCTTTATGACAGAATAACATCAGGTGAATCATTGATATATTCATGGAACACCGGTCTTGGCAGTTCATTTTTAGGAAATTTCCTTAATTATCTTTCAAGTCCGATTGGTCTTATCGTTTTACTATTTGGTCACAAAAACACATTTGAAGCTGTTGCGGCAATGATTGCAATTAAGGCAGTGCTCAGCTCTATGTCTATGTCTTATTACCTTAAAAAGACACAGAAAACTGACGGCTTTCCAATAGCCGCCTTCGGTATTATGTATGCTTTTTGCGGTTATTTCATTGCATATTACTGGAATGTAATGTGGATTGATGCAATGTATCTTCTCCCCTTCATTGCTCTCGGTATTGAAAAAATCATTGAGACAGGAAAATGTAAAACATATATTATAGCTTTAGCTCTTGCGATATATTCCAACTACTATATCGGCTTTATGCTTTGTATATTCTCTTGTATTTATTTTCTTTATTTTTTCGCCTGCTCATCAAAAAAGCTTCGCGACAGAAAAGTTACAAATACAGAGAAAGAAACTTTCTTTACAAAGCTTAAAAATTCATTTTTCCTGCAAAGCGGAATTAGATTTGCATTTTCTTCACTTTCAGTTGGTATATTGTTAGCTTTTATTCTCATTCCGTTGGCTAATATTTTAAGTGCATCTTCTGCCACAAAGGGAACTGCACCAACTGAATATGAATCATATTTCACCATTTTCGATTTTCTTGCAAATCATCTTGCGGCACTTGAGCCCACAATACGCAGCAGCGGTGATGATGTTCTGCCCAATGTTTATTGCGGAATGTTAACTGTTTTGCTCATTCCACTATATCTATTCTCAAAAAAAATCAATTCAACAGAGAAAATTGCCTCTGTAATACTGCTTGCAGTAATGTATTTCAGCTTTAACATCAATTACTTAAATTTCGCATGGCATGGCTTCCATTTTCCCAATGATTTACCCTACAGACAGTCATTTATGTATTCATTCATATTGATTGTAATGGCTTTCAAAGCTTTCAAACATGTAACTGAATTCTCAAAAAAACAAATTTTAGGCTTGGGAATTTGTACATTGGCTTTTGTTGTGATTGTTCAGGAGCTCGGTTCAAAAAATGTTGATGATATGACCGTATTTATTACCATTGCATTTACAGTTCTTCATATTATTGTTCTTGGTCTTATCACAAGCAAAAAAGCACAGGCTTATGCTTTGTCCGTTATGGTTATTTGCTCAGTTGCCGCAGAAACGATTACTGCAAACACCGACCACTATGTCGCAAATCAGTCAAAAACCTCTTTTTCAAGTGATTATGACGATTTCAAAGCGCTTCAGCAAGAGGTTGCAGATAATGACGACTTACTTTTCTACCGTGAGGAATTATCAGACCTACGCGCAAGAATGGACCCCAGTTGGTATGACTATAACGGTGCTTCGATTTTCTCTTCCATGGCTTATGAAAAGGTTGCAAATATGCAAAAATACATTGGTCTTTACGGAAACAAAATAAATAGCTTCACTTATAATCCGCAAACACCGATTTACAATGCAATGTTTTCACTCAAATATATTTATGACAAATCAAGTTATGTTAGCGAATGCGATTATTATTCTGCTATCGGCTCAAACGACACCTTCACAGCGTATGAAAACAATTATGTGCTCAACCTTGCTTATCCCGTATCCAATGATTTAATTGATTGGAATGCGGTTGATTGCTTAAATCCTGTTGAGGCTCAACAAGAGCTTTTTGAATTTGCAACAGGTGTTGAAGGCGTGTTCAACAGAATTGTAGATTATGAAATTGATTATGTGAATCTTTTAAATGTAGATTTTGACAGTATTCTTTCGGGAAATCTTGCACTAAATAAAATTTCCACTGATGGTATCGCTTTGGCAACTGTGCAAATTACGGCAAATACTTCAGATAATATTTACATTTATGTTTATTCGAGAAATCTTGATACAGTAAATATTTATTCACCTAAAATCACCACAACCATGACTGTTTCTGACGGATATATTCTCGATTTGGGTCAGCATGATGTTGGCGATATAATTTCAGTAGAGTTGCCACTTAAAGATGACAAATCCTCTGCAAGTGTGGATTTCATTGCATTCACCGTTGATAAAGATGTATTCACTGAAGGTTATGAAAAGCTTAAAGCCGGTCAGCTTGAATACACAGAATTTGACGAAACTATTATTGAAGGAAAATTTACAGCCGATGAAGATGAATTTCTCTTTACTACTATCCCATACGATAAAAACTGGAATATTTATCTTGACGGCGAAAAAGTATCAGAAGAAGAAATTGTAATAATTTCCGAAGCCATAATCGGAGTAAAGGTTGACGCAGGCGAACACGAAATCCGTTTTGAATATAAAATCGCTAATTCAGTAATTTTGATTATACTTTCGGGCGGATTTGCATTATTGCTCATAATTTTCAGTATTCTTAAAAAAAGAAAAAAATTTATTTTTAAAAATATAAAAGAAAATCTTTGGGAAAGAACTTCAAAAGAACAAATTACGGCAACTGAAATTGAAAAAGCAGACGATAACCCCGACGAACAGATAATATATTTTGACGAATAAAAAGAAAAAACCGAAGTTGAACTAAATCAGCTTCGGTTTTCTTTATTATTTCAATACTTTTTTAAGATATTGACCTGTATATGATTTTTTGCATTTTGCAACATCTTCCGGAGTTCCGCAGGCAACAATTTTTCCGCCCTTGTCTCCCCCTTCAGGTCCTAAATCAATAATATAATCAGCAGTTTTAATCACATCAAGATTATGCTCAATAACTATCACCGTATTGCCGGAATCCACAATTCTTTGAAGCACCTCAATAAGCTTGTGAACATCTGCTGTGTGAAGTCCCGTAGTGGGTTCATCAAGAATATAAATAGTTTTTCCCGTTGGACGCCTTGAAAGCTCTGTGGCAAGTTTTACACGCTGTGCTTCACCACCTGAAAGGGTTGTTGCAGACTGACCAAGCTTAACATAACCAAGACCAACATCATAAAGAGTCTGAAGCTTGCGCTTGATTTTTGGTAAATGCTCAAAGAATTCAAGTGCTTCTTCAACTGTCATTTCAAGAACATCATAGATACTCTTGCCCTTATATTTTACATCAAGAGTTTCACGGTTATATCTCGCACCGCCGCACACTTCACAAGGCACATAAACATCAGCAAGAAAATGCATTTCAATTTTGACAATTCCATCGCCTTGGCAGGCTTCACAACGGCCGCCCTTGACATTAAAGGAAAATCTGCCCGAATTATAACCGCGGATTTTTGAATCCTGTGTTTGTGCAAACAAATCACGAATATCTGTAAAAACTCCCGTGTATGTTGCCGGGTTGGAACGAGGTGTTCTGCCAATTGGTGACTGGTCAATATTGATGACCTTATCAAGATTTTCAAGTCCGAACATTTCGTCAAATTTACCTAAAGGTTTTTTAGCGTTATTAAGCTCGTTAGCGAGGTTTTTGTACAGGATTTCATTGATAAGTGAAGATTTACCTGACCCTGAAACACCTGTAATACAAGTGAAACAACCAAGCGGGAAATCAACATCAATTTTTTTCAGGTTATTCTCTGCCGCACCTTTTACAGTTAAAATGTTGCCATTACCTTTTCTTCTTTGTTCAGGGATTGGGATTTTTCTCTCGCCAGAAAGATACATTCCTGTGATTGAATCTTTACAAGCAATAATATCGTTAACCTTGCCGGCGCAGACAACTTCACCGCCGTGAACGCCTGCACCCGGACCTATGTCAACAATAAAGTCCGCCGCGCGCATTGTGTCTTCATCGTGTTCAACCACAATCAAGGTGTTACCTAAATCACGAAGTTTTTGTAATGTTCCGAGTAATTTATCATTATCACGCTGATGCAAACCAATACTTGGCTCATCAAGAATATAAACTACCCCCATAAGCGAAGAGCCGATTTGTGTAGCAAGGCGGATTCTCTGGCTCTCACCGCCGGAAAGAGTTCCCGATGAGCGTGAAAGCGTGAGATATTCAAGACCAACGCTTTTCAAGAAATTTAATCTACTGTTAATTTCTTTTACAATTGATTCTGAAATGAACTTTTCTTTTTCAGTCAATTCAAGATTATTGATAAAATCAATAGCCGCGGTAATTGACATATCACAGAATTCGCTGATATTTTTACCACCTACGGTAACAGAAAGAATTTCAGGTTTAAGTCTATTGCCCTTGCAATCGGGACAACGGCAAGCAGTCATCACCTGCTCAATTTCCCATCTTGCCCAATCGCTCGTTGATTCTTTGTATCTGCGTTCAAGGTTGTTTATAATCCCCTCAAACTCTGACATATAATTGCCGGAGCCGTAAAGGGTTGTTCGAGACATTTTCAGCTTGAAGTCTGTGCCGTAAAGAATGGCATTTACACCTTCATCAGAGATATTTTTTATAGGTGTTTTTAATGTAAATCCAAAGTGCTTACCGAGAGCATTGTAATACATCGCCGCAATTGAGCCTTTTTCGGCTTTTCCCCAACCGCTGGCACAGATTGCACCCTCGCTTATAGAAAGGTTTTTATTGGGTATTACAAGGTCAGGATTAACCTTTAAAAATGTACCCAAGCCCGTACAAGTGGGACAAGCACCGTAAGGATTGTTGAATGAGAACATTCTCGGTGCAAGCTTATCCATACTAACACCGTGCTCGGGGCAAGCATAATTAAGTGAATACAAATATTCTTTATCACCAATTACATCAATAATTACATTACCGCCCGAATGCTCAGTTGTAGTTTCAATTGAATCTGCAAGTCTTGTGCGTATACCATCTTTAACCACAAGACGGTCAACAATTATTTCAATTGTGTGCTTAAAAGTCTTTTGAAGCTTCATTCCCTCGGTAAGCTCAACCATTTCACCGTCAATTCTCGCACGAACAAAGCCGGCTTTTAATGCATTCGCAAGTTCTTTTGCGTGTTCGCCTTTTTTACCGCGTACAACGGGTGAAAGAATTTGAAATTTTGTGCCCTCAGGAAAACTCATAATACTGTCGACAATCTGGTCAACAGTTTGTTGCTTGATTTCTCTGCCGCAAACGGGACAATGAGGAATACCGATTCTCGCATATAAAAGACGCAGATAATCATAAATCTCTGTAACAGTACCAACTGTTGAACGGGGATTTTTTGATGTAGTTTTCTGGTCAATTGAAATTGCAGGTGAAAGCCCCTCTATAGACTCAACATTGGGCTTTTCCATCTGACCTAAAAACATTCTTGCATATGAAGAAAGCGATTCGATATATCTGCGCTGACCCTCTGCGTATATGGTATCAAATGCAAGAGAGGATTTGCCTGAGCCCGAAAGTCCCGTAAACACAACCAGCTTATCGCGCGGAATTTCAATATCAATATTTTTAAGGTTATTCTCTTTTGCACCTTTAATTATAATTTTATCATGTTGCATTTTATCTCTCCGATTTAAGCTTTTCAATTTTATCTCGTAGATATGCTGCGTGTTCAAATTCAAGGATTTTTGCCGCGGCTTTCATTTCTTCTGTAAGTCTGATGATAAGCTTCTGCTTTTCTTCACGGCTCATTCGTTTCTTGCCAGATTTATCACGGCTTGAAATTTCAAGAATTTCACGCACATCCTTAGTGATTGTCTGCGGTACAATTCCATGAGCTTCGTTATAAGCAATCTGCTTTTCACGACGACGATATGTTTCACTGATAGCTCTTTCCATTGAATTTGTAACAGTATCAGCATACATAATAACATGACCGCTTGCATTTCGTGCGGCACGACCGATAATCTGCACAAGCGAGGTTTCTGAACGCAAAAATCCCTCTTTATCTGCATCGAGAATTGCAATTAGCGACACTTCGGGGATATCAAGACCCTCACGAAGAAGATTAATTCCTACAAGCACATCAAATTCACCCAAACGCAAATCGCGAATTAACTCCATTCGTTCAATTGTGTCAATGTCATAGTGCATATATCGAACTTTAATTCCGTGTTGAGAAAGATAATCAGTAAGATTTTCTGCCATTTTTTTAGTAAGCGTTGTAACGAGAACTCGCTCTTTCTTTTCAATACGGATATTGATTTCTGAAATTAAATCGTCAATTTGCCCCTCGGTACTTCTAACCGTGATTTCAGGGTCAAGAAGTCCTGTGGGTCGGATAACCTGTTCAGCACTCTGAACACTCTTTTCCGCCTCAAATGGACCAGGAGTAGCGCTTACAAAAATCTTCTGCTTTGTTTTGGCATAGAATTCTTCAAAAGTCAAGGGGCGGTTATCATAAGCTGACGGCAAACGGAAGCCGAAATTTATTAGACTGTCTTTTCTCGAACGGTCTCCGCCGTACATACCGCGAACCTGCGGTAAAGTAACATGGGATTCATCTACAAAAAGCACATAATCATCGGGGAAATAGTCAAGCAATGTAAAGGGCGGTTCACCCGGTTTTCTTCCCGACATTATTGCGGAATAGTTCTCAATACCTTTGCAGAAGCCCGTTTCCCGAAGCATTTCCATATCGTATTCGGTACGCTGACGAATTCGCTGTGCTTCTATTAGCTTTCCCTCTTTTTCAAACTCTGCGACACGCAATTCCATCTCATTATTGATTTTTTCAAGAGCTTCTTCCATTTTTTCAGGTGAAACAACATAGTGTGACGCAGGATAAATAGCAACATGGGAAACAACATTTTTTACCGCACCAGTCAAAGCGTTAATTTCGCTTATTCGGTCAATTTCATCACCGAAAAATTCAACTCTTATTGCGGTATCATTTGAATAAACAGGGAAAATTTCAACAATATCCCCTCTTACTCTGAATTTATTTCTTATAAAGTTAATGTCATTTCTCTCATATTGTATTTCAACTAATTTTTGAATTAAATCATCACGGCTTTTTTCCATGCCTGTACGCAGAGAAATAACCATACTTTTATAATCAATAGGGTCACCCAAAGAGTAAATACAGGATACACTTGCAACAATTATTACATCGCGTCTTTCTGACAAGGCGGATGTTGCGGAGTGGCGTAATTTGTCAATTTCTTCGTTTATTGCAGAGTCTTTTTCAATATAAGTATCAGTTGTGGCAATATAAGCCTCGGGCTGATAGTAATCATAATAAGATACGAAGTATTCAACTGCGTTTTCGGGGAAAAACTCTTTGAATTCGGCACAAAGCTGACCTGCAAGAGTTTTATTATGAGCGAGAACAAGAGTAGGTCTGTTTAATTTTGCAATAATATTAGCCATAGTAAATGTTTTACCGGAGCCTGTTACACCCAGTAAAGTTTGCTCATTATATCCTTTTTCAACGCCTTCAACAAGCTTCTCGATGGCTTGAGGCTGGTCACCCGTAGGCTGATAATTACTTACTAACTTAAACATATAACACCTCGCGTACATTTGTTCGATTTATTATACAACATACATTAATTAAAATCAACATTATTCTAAAAAATATTGCATAAAAATCATTGTAAAATATTTGATTTGGAGCAATGTTTATGATGAATTACATATGGGCGGTGCTGATTGTTTTTTCAGTTATTGCTTCTTTTTTTCTCGGGACTTCAACAGAGCTTTCAAGCGGAATAATCACAAGCGGCAACACAGCAGTTGACCTTTGTATAACCCTTTTAGGCACTTTTTGCCTGTGGAACGGACTTATGAATATAGCAGAAAAATCAGGATTAACACAAGTGATTTCTAAAATTATGTCGCCAATCATTTGCAAACTATTTAAAGGAATGAAAAAGAATGACCCTGCAATGCAACCAATTTGTTTGAATATAACATCAAATCTTTTAGGACTTTCAAACGCCGCAACACCAATCGGCATTGAAGCAATGAAAAGGCTTGCAGAGAAAAACAATGGGAAATTATCGCCCAACAACAATATGGTGTTATTTGTAGTAATGAATTCTGCCGCACTACGACTTATTCCCTCAACAGTTGCGGCAATAAGGGCAGAAAACGGGTCACAAAATGCGTTGGAAATTGTTTTGCCGTCGATTATAACTTCAATTGTCGCACTCACGGCAGGAATAACAATGACAAAATTTACAGAAAGGTTTTTCCGTTATGATTAACTTTTCTGATTATATTTTACCAATCTTCGTATCAATTATCGTAATATTCGGACTTTATAAAAAGATTGATGTCTTCGGTACATTTGTTGAGGGAGCAAAATCGGGATTTAATGTATTTTTATCGATACTCCCCTCTTTAACTGCACTTTTCCTCGCGGTACAGATGCTTAAAACTTCGCAAGGTATTGATATTCTGACATATATCTTATCACCAATTGCGAAATTACTTAATATACCCGAAGAAGTTTTGCCAATGTGCATACTCTCGCCTATTTCGGGCGGTGGTTCATTGACCGTTTATGAGTCAATAATAAGCGAATACGGTGCGGATTCATACATAGGCAGAGTTGCATCTGTAATGATGGGCTCAACAGAAACAACATTTTATGCCATTACCGTATATTTCGGTGCGGTCGGAATTAAAAAAATTCGACACACAGCAATTTGCTCACTGTGTGCCGATTTAACAAGTTTTATTTTAGCGGGAATAATGGTAAGATTATTCTTCTATCAATGATACGCCGCTCATTTCTGATGGAATATCAAGTCCCATAATATCAAGCATTGTGGGTGAAAGGTCGCAAAGCTTACCGCCTTCTTGCTTAAGTTTGCAATCTTTACCAACAACTACAAGCGGAACGGGATTTGTTGTATGAGCTGTAAAGGGTGAACCATCATCCTCATACATCTTATCAGCATTACCATGGTCAGCAGTAATAAGAATTACGCCGTCCATTTTATTAACTGCATCAACAAGCTTGCCGACACATTCGTCAACAGCTTCAACAGCCTTAACTGCGGCATCAAAAATGCCCGTATGACCAACCATATCGCAGTTAGCATAGTTAAGAATCACAACATCATACTTGCCGCTCAAAATCTGCTCACAAGCTGCATCGCAAACCTCATAAGCACTCATTTCGGGCTTTAAGTCAAAGGTTGAAATCTTTGGAGAGTCAATAAGAACTCTGTCTTCACCGGGATAAACCTTTTCTTCGCCGCCGTTATAGAAGAATGTAACATGTGCATACTTCTGTGTTTCAGCAATACGAAGCTGAGTTTTACCGAGCTTTGAAAGATATTCGCCCATTGTATTTGTAAGTGCTTCAGGCTTATATGCAACATTAACATTGGGCATTTCAGCATCATACTGTGTCATACATACATAGTAGAGCGGGAAAAATTCTTTTCTCTCAAATCCTGTGAAATCGGGGTCAACAAAAGTTCTTGTAATTTCTCTTGCACGGTCGGGGCGGAAGTTGAAGAATATAACGCTGTCGCCGTTTGAAATGCGCTCGGTATCCGAAATAACGGTGGGCAGTACAAACTCGTCGGTTATAAACTTGCCGTCCTCGTCCTTTACTGTGTAAGACTTACGAACAGCCTCTGCTGCATCGTCGGCAAGAACACCCTTGCCGTATACAAGTGCGTCGTATGCCTTGCCTACGCGCTCCCAACGGTGTCACGGTCCATACCGTAGAATCTGCCCATAACGGTTGCAAGCTTACCACAGCCTATTTGTGCAAGCTTTGTATTGAGCTGGTCAATAAAGTCTGCGGCAGAAGCAGGGGGGACGTCACGTCCGTCAAGCAGAGCGTGGATATAAACACGGGTAAGACCGTTGTCCTTTGCAAGCTGGACCAGACCGTAGAGGTGTTCAATATGGCTGTGAACACCGCCATCGGAAAGCAGACCCATAAGGTGAAGCGCGCTGCCATTTGCCTTGCAGTTTGCAACAGCCTTTAAAAATGCGTCATTTGTAAAGAAATCACCGTCAGCGATAGATTTTGTGATTCTTGTAAGTTCCTGATAAACAACACGGCCTGCGCCGATATTGGTGTGGCCAACCTCACTATTACC
>CAZTLU010000044.1:0-11479 GCA_964614605.1 uncultured Eubacteriales bacterium | reverse complement strand
TCTGGCAAAAACGATACAACGACCACATAATTCGCAATCAGACTGATTTTGAATACCATTGGAACTACATTGAATACAATGCGTTGAAGGAATATCCTTTAAAGGAAGAAAACTCATGAAAATTATCGGTATTACGGGGCTTACGGGTGCCGGCAAGGGCACTGTAGCACAAAGACTTGTGGCGCACGGGGCTTATCATATTGACGCAGACCGTGTTGCCCGCGATGTAATAAATAACAGTGAAACTGTAAAAAAGCAATTGCAAAATCGTTTCGGTGACGATATAATAGGTAAAGACGGCGAAATTATTCGCCCCGTTCTTGCAAGCAGAGCTTTTTTAAATGAAGAAAGCACAAACGATTTAAATAAAATTACTCACCCCGCGGTGACGGAAAAAATTAAAGAAATCATTGCCGAAAAAGAAAAAGAGAATTACAAAGCGGTCATCATTGACGCCATTGCTCTTTTTGAGAGCGGAGAATACAAGCTTTGCGATTTCACAGCAGCAGTTGTTGCTCCAATTGAAATTCGTCTTGAACGGATTATGAAGCGCGACAACATTACTCTTGAAAGGGCAATGGAACGAATAAACGCACAGAAAGACGAAAGCTTTTTCACCCGTCAGGCAGATTTTATTCTCTGGAATTATCCGCCCTATGACCTTGACAAAGAAATTTTGCCCATTGTGGCACAAATAAATTGGTAAAAACCGAAAGGAGTTATATATATGGAATTAAACGATATGAAAAAAGAGCTTTTTTATGAGCCCAAGCACGCCATGGAAATCGTTGACGATGCAGTGGTAAAGGCTGCTGACGATTTCTGCGAGGGTTATAAAAAGTATCTTGATGAAGCTAAAATTGAACGTGAAACAGTTGATTTCTTCGTGAAAGAGGCTGAAGCTCGCGGCTACACAGAATTTGACCGCACAAAGAAATACAACGCAGGCGACAAGGTTTATTACAACAACCGCGGAAAAGCAATTATTCTTTGCGTATTCGGTAAAAAGAGCATTGCAGAGGGTGTTAAAATCTCTGCCGCTCACATTGACTCGCCCCGTCTTGACTTAAAGCCCAATCCTCTTTATGAAGACAATTCACTTGCATTCTTCAAGACACATTACTATGGCGGAATCAAGAAGTATCAATGGACTGCAATCCCCCTTGCTCTTCACGGTGTGGTTGTTAAGGCAAACGGCGAAAGTGTTAAGGTTTGCATTGGCGAAGATGACAACGACCCTCAATTCGTTATTACTGACCTTCTTCCTCACCTTGCAGGCGACCAGATGAAGCAAACATTAAATGACGGCATCAAGGGTGAACAGCTTAATATCCTTATCGGCTCACGCCCATTCTCAAAAGACGAGGGCGCTGACAAGGTTAAGCTTAACATTATGAAAATCCTCAACGAGAAATACGGCATTGTTGAGAGTGATTTCTTAAGTGCAGAGCTCGAGCTTGTTCCCGCATTCAAGGCACGCGACATTGGTCTTGACAGAAGTCTTATCGGCGCTTACGGTCACGATGACAAGGTTTGTGCATATCCTGCAGCTCACGCAATTTTTGATGTTGAGGCTCCCGAATACACCTGCCTTACAGTTCTTGCGGATAAGGAAGAAACAGGTTCAGACGGCAACACAGGTCTTCACTCATCATATATGAAATACTTTATCTCTGACCTTGCGGTTATGGAAAATGTTGAGCCCTGGAGAGTTATGTCAGCTTCAGAATGTCTTTCTGCTGATGTTAACGCGGCATTTGACCCCAACTTCCCCGAAGTAAGCGAGAGAAAGAACTCATCATTCGTAAACAACGGTGTTGTTATTACAAAGTACACAGGTGCACGCGGTAAGGGCGGCACTTCTGATGCATCTGCCGAATATATGGGTAAAATCCGCAGAATGCTCAACGCAAATGATGTTGTATGGCAGATTGGCGAGCTCGGCAAGGTTGATGCAGGCGGCGGCGGAACAGTTGCTATGTATGTTGCTAACCTTGATATTGACACAATCGACCTTGGTGTGCCCGTACTTTCAATGCACGCACCACTCGAAGTTGTTTCAAAGCTTGATGTTTATATGGCATACAAGGCATTTAAGGTATTCTTTGAGCAGAAGTAAAATAGGTGAATTTTTATGAAGAAAATCTTCACAATAGCATCAGTTTTTATTGTTATCGCAGTAATTTTAAATGGTGTTGGAATATTTGCAACAACAAAAAACATTGATGATATAAAAAAAGAGTTTGTGAATCAAAGTGAAAACAATTCTTCAGAATTCGTGCAATCAGATTTTATATCAAATGATGATTGGGATTATGTAACGTATGTTTCAAAAAACACAGGGAATACTGGTTTCGAAATGTATCTTATACGTAGTACAGATTTTTTATGTTTCAATAACTTGAACCGATTTAAAATAGTTGAACATTTCGTAGGCGATGCTGATTCGATTATTGATTATGATTATTCAGAAATCGCTATCCAAAACGAACAAGAAAAAGTATTTTTTGTTTATTCATCCAACAGTTCGCATATTTCTAAAATAAAATGTGAATTTGTGGGAGCGTCTGGCAATATTCAGTTTGAAGAATTAGGAGTTTCCTATAATATGCCTTTTTCCATTAGCGTAATACTCCAAGAAAACGATATGAAGTTAAATGCAATGGAATGCTTGGATGCAGATAAAAACACACTTTTTTCTTGCGGAGAATTCACCACAAATTAATATAAGATTTTCCTGTCAGAACACAGCAATGCCACCTGCCCTATCAGTAGGTGGCATTGTTATTTATAATAATATGGGTTGCGGTTGTTTGCCCTCAAGCACCATTTTTACCGTTTCAGGTATCAAATCAAAATCTGCTACGATTGAGTTGGGTTTATTTATGAAATCGTCTTGTTTCATTGGTACAAAGTAAATATTTTTACTGTTCATTAAAAGTCCTATGTTTTTAGCGGCGGCACCCAAGGCGTCATTGGTGGAAACGGCTATAACTACGGGTCGGGCATTACGAAGATGCGCCTTCGCCGCAAGAGTTACCGAAGTATCAGTAATTCCGTTTGCCATTTTACCGATTGTATTGCCCGTGCAGGGTGCAATTACGAGAATATCAAGAAGCTTTTTTGGTCCTATGGGCTCTGCTCCGCTGATTGTGTATATTATCTTCTCTTTGCAGATATTCTCAATTTCATCTATAAATTCACGGCTTTTCCCAAATCGGGTATCCGTTGTATACGCAGTATGTGACATAATGGGGATAACGCGGTATCCTTCATTCGTGAGCTTTTGTATTTGTGGGATTGCTTTTTTAAAGGTGCAGAATGAACCGCAAAGGGCAAATCCCACAGTTTCATTACTCATTTGTTACTCCTCCCTTTGCAAAATTCTTTTTCCTATTATTTCTCCCGCGGTTTTGGGAGTATATTTACCGGGTAAGCCAAAGGCTTTTATTACATCAATTCCGAATTTTCTTGCCTCGTCAAAATCCACACCGTAGGGCGCCGAAGCAAGCTCAATAATCTTACAGTCCTTTCTCATTTTTGAAAGAGTATCCGTACCAATAATTTTTGCGGGAACGGTATTTATAAATATATCAAATCGGTCGGCACACTCTGCAAGCTCCGAAAGCGGCAAAGCCTCACAGCCCTTGATTGACGCGTCCTCTCTTTGCGAAGGATTGCGCGCAAAAATACTGACACTGCACGATAAAGCTGTAAGCATTGAGGCGGTTTCACGCGCCACTCTGCCATAGCCTGTTATGGCAAATTTACCTAAGGGCAAGGCAAAATCGATATGCTCAAGCAAAATTTTAAGGGCACCAAAGGCGGTAAGCACCGCATTTTTCTCAACAAACTCCTTATCGTAATAATCCTCAAAGGGTATTTCGGTTTCACGAAGTCGCGAGAGTAATTCCCCTTTGATTATTCCGCCAAAAACAAGGTTACCCTTGCCCAAGAACGAGATAAGCCTCTCAATTGAGGTTTCTTTTTTTGAAAAGGGCATATTTATGGTTTTATCGTTTCGTGCGGCGGGCAATGGCAGAACAATTATTGAATCAGGCAAAATTACGGATTTCAGTTTTTCTGTGTCGTCATCCCAATCAAAAAGACCGTAGGAATAAACCTCACACCCCTGCGATTCAAGATAACTTTTGAGATATTTTTGTCTTTTGTCGCCACCGATTATTACTATATTTCTGCTTTTCATATACACTTCACCTTACCCTTACAGTATTAGAATATGTTTTTCAGTTTTTTTGGTGATTAGGTGTTTAAATTTTTAAAAAGATGTAATATAATAGAAAAAGAAATTACTCCGAAAGGATTTTTAATATGAGTGAAATTACAAAGGTTCTTGAAACTGCAAAAAGAATACATTTTATAGGAATCGGCGGCAGCGGTATGTGCCCGCTTGCTGAAATCTTACACAGTCGAGGATATTCCTTGCAGGGCTCTGACAATAATGAAAGCTCAATCGTTGACAGAATTCGCAGAATGGGAATTCCCGTTATGATGGGTCAGCGTGCCGAAAATATTGACGGTGCGGATATGATTGTTTATTCCGCCGCCATTTCAAAGGAAAACCCTGAATTAAAAGCCGCATTAGAAAGCGGTATCCCCACATTTCAGCGTGCAGAGTTATTGGGTGAGATTTCACGCCAATTCGAGAATTGTATCGGCATTTGCGGAACTCACGGCAAAACCACAGTTACTTCAATGACTGTTCAGACAATGCTTGGTGCAGGGCTTGACCCCTCGGCAGTAATCGGCGGAAAATTACCGCTTACCGACAGCTACGGCAGAGTTGGTGAAACACAGAATGTTGTAATTGAAAGCTGTGAATATCAGGATACATTCTTACACATCAGCCCCAATGTTGCGGTAATTCTGAACATTGACGAGGACCATCTTGAATATTTCAAGACAATGGACAATCTGATTTTAAGCTTCACAAAATTCGCGTCATCTGCAAAAAGTGCAGTAATTTATAACGGTGACGATGAAAATACCCTCAAGGCAATCAAAGGCATTGAGGGCAAGACTATGATTTCATTCGGTTTTGATAAAACAAATGATTATTATGCAGAGAACATCTGCGAGCACAAGGGTGCGTTCACACAATTTGACATTATGCAAAAAGGCGAAAAGTTAGGCAGAGTAACCTTATCGGTTCCCGGAATTCACAATGTACTCAACACTCTCGCAGCAGTTGCAACTGCAATTTATTCGGGCGCAAAATTTGAGGATTGCGTTAACGGAATTGAAGAATTCCGCGGTGCAGGTCGTCGTTTTGAAGATTTGGGCACCTATAACGGCATTACCTTTGTTGACGATTACGCCCACCACCCTGCCGAGCTTAAGGTTACGCTTGACGCGGCTATGAAAATGGGCTACAACACAGTCTGGGCGGTATTCCAGCCCTTTACCTATTCAAGAACTGCAATGCACTTTGACGAGTTCGTTGATGTGCTTAAAATTCCTGACCGTTGTGTTATGACCGAAATTATGGGCTCAAGAGAAGTAAATACCTATGATATTTACACCTCACAATTGGCAGAAAAAATCCCAAATTCAGTTTGGTTCAATACACAGGAAGAGGTTTGTGACTATGTTCTCGACAACGCAAAAGCCGGCGACCTTGTGCTGACTATGGGCTGCGGTGACATTTACAAATCAGCAAATATGATGATTGCGAGATTAAAAAATGGTACAGTTTAACAACAGTTGGGATATTCTTTTAAAAGACGAATTTGAAAAGCCGTATTATCTCAATTTGAGAAAATTTCTTGCAAATGAATACAAAACACAGACGGTATATCCAAATATGAACGACATTTTTAATGCGTTGAAATACACGGATTATCAGAATGTCAAGGTTGTGATTTTAGGTCAGGACCCTTATCATCAGCCTAATCAGGCGCACGGGCTTTGCTTTTCTGTGAAAAAAGGTGTTAATCCCCCGCCCTCATTACAGAATATGTACAAAGAAATTCACGCGGAGTACGGATATCCAATCCCAAACCACGGTGAGCTTACATATTGGGCAGAGCAAGGGGTGTTAATGCTCAACACGGTACTGACAGTTCGTGAAAGCCAGCCCAACAGCCACAAGGGAATGGGTTGGGAAATTTTTACGGACGATATAATCAGCCTTTTAAATCAACGACCCGAACCGATGGTATTCTTGCTTTGGGGTGCAAACGCAAGGGCAAAAACCAAGCTTATTACAAATCCTGCACATTTGGTGCTCTGCTCGGCTCACCCAAGCCCACTCTCCGCCTATAACGGATTTTTCGGTAATAATCACTTCAAAAAAGCCAACGAATTCTTAAAACAAAACGGAATGAAAGAAATAGATTGGCAGATAAGATAATAACAACCGACAGTTCAGAATGACTGTCGGTTGTTTAAATAATATATCTTTCATTATTGTAAATCTTCCGGAAACAAATTAAAGCGTTCCAACAATGCATTCATAGAAAGCCATCTACCTGCTTTAGTTGGATAATTACAGTCTTCTTGTCCCCAAATCCATTTATAAACTTTCAAAATGGTTTCTACGGGAATACCCACCGTATCCTCAAGCTGTAAATCAGCAATTACAGCATTAGGCTCTGCTCCACAACAAACTCGGTATAAGCCTTTAACAATATTAACTGCCGAAATCCTGTCAAAATCATATTTCTCTGCTATATCGTCACTGATTTCACTATGACTTATTAACCATAAACTTTGCTCGTACGGATTAAATATGAAAACCATAAAGTCGTCTCTTGATAACCTACCGAAGTTTCTTTTGCCGCCCGGTTTATTTATAGCAATTATTTCCCCATTAGATAGATTTTCTACTTCATATAGCAAATATGGTATGTTGTATAATTCATCTCTAAAAGCATCTTGTTCTTGATTTTCTATACTCAACGGAACCAGATTTACATTGTACTTAAATATTTTGTTATCCATATTTTCTCCTCTTATCTGCTATTTTAATAATTACAAATCAAAAGCTCGCTGATTTTTCCGCGACCACTACCGTTACTGTTAATTGCTCTATTTGCAAAAACTCTATTTATGCTCAATCCAAAATACAAATCATCGAAGAAGTTATCATTCTCGTCAACATTCTTCGGGTCGGAGTTACTAGTCATCACTTTTGCATAACTGATTGATTTAATAAATTCGCTTAATCTAATTTGCTCTGCATCATTAAAATCTATTGCATTATACGAAGTGAATTCTGCCGTTCTGGTCAACGGTCTATATGGCGGGTCAAAATACAAGAATGTATTTTCATCAACTATATCTTTAATAGTTGAATAATCACCCTCTAAAATTGTTACTTTTTGCAAGAGTTTTGAAGCTCTTTTAAGATTATCTTCATCACATATTTGGGGATTTTTATATGACCCCATAGGGACATTGAATAAACCTTTTTTGTTCACCCGATATAATCCGTTGAAGCAAGTTTTATTGAGATATATAAAAAGTCCTGCTCTAATTAAAGAATTATTGTCGGTTGATTTTTGAATTTCGAGATTAAACCTATCTCTTTGTTGATAATAAAATTCTTTTCTTTCTTCGTCAGTTTTGTTTAGGTGTTCCTTTTCAAGCTCTAGTAATAAATCAATTAGTTGCTCCACATTATTTTGAATAACCTTGTAAACATTTATTAACTGAATATTCGTGTCGCAAATATACACTTCATCCATTTCATAAGTATTGAGAATATCAAACAATACCGCACCTGCGCCAACCATCGGCTCACAATATATCTTGATACTTGTTCCCAATCCTTGTGGATAGAATTTTCTTATCGTGGGGAGGATCTGACCTTTTCCTCCCGCCCATTTGATAAAAGGTTTCGCGGGATTTTTCTTTTCATATCGAAGCGTTCTTCCGTCAACGGGTTTAATTGCATCACTTGGTATAACCCACATATTTCCTAACATTGTTACATCCGGAATTCTGTTTTCCTGACACAATGTAATAACTCGTCTGTGAGAAATATTCCATTTTTCTGCAGCTGCACTTGCAGTCATATAACCTATCATAGAGACACCTCCATTAACACTAAATTCATTATATTCCAAAGTTGGAACAATAGCAAGGATTTTCTTTGTAATTTGTGTAAAAAACGGACAGTTCATAGTGAACTATCCGTTTAATTTTTTATATTTTCTTAATTCTTCTCTTCCAATGCTCTTTCCTTATCTTTTTTCAAGAATGCAAGCATTGGGATGAAGATGAGTATGGCAACGATTGCTGCGTAAAGGAACATAGCCTCTGTCGGAAGAATTTTTTCAGCACCGTTTTCAATGTATGTAACATTTGAGTTCTTTGTTGCGATATTGCCGAGAGTCGGACCAACAATCATTGGAATCATAACAAGGAAAATCATTCTTACACCCTGAAAAAGACCAACCTTATCCTGTGGAATGTTATCACGGACAGTTGCAGCGAACTGAATCATAATTACGATATAACCGATGAGCACAAGGGCAACACCGATAATCATACCGTAAAGATTTGTTTTTGCAAAGAATACAGTGAAAAGACCAATAATGAGGAAAAGAACACTTGGAATAAAGGCTGCTGACTTGCTTTTTGGATAAACCTTCATAAGAACTACAACGCCTGCCACAGTTACTGCGATTGAAAGAACTGCTACAACAATAAGGCTGATTGGAATGTTTTTCAGCATCTCTTCATTTGCAGGAACAATAACTGAGCCGAGATAGATGAAAAGATATGGGAAGAAAACCTGAAATGCAGAGTTGAATGTACAACCTGATGCAAGAATTAAGTAAAGATTGCTGTTTTCTTTAACAACACTTGGACGGAACCCGTAGAAAAGGTCAGCCAAATAACTTGTTTTTGGAGCATTTTTATCTTTTTTAGCGTCTTCAAGTTTCTTTGGATTTTCAACCAGGAATAATGCAACTATACCGGCAAGTGTAACAACTACACCAAGACCTATAAAGAATGCTGCATAAGAAATTTTGCCGCCCTGTGCCATTGAGCCAACAACCATAATCACAGCCATAGCAATAAATCCTATGAATGTAAATGCCGTTTCAACCTTTGAAGTAGTTTCAGGTGTTGTAACGTCAGTTACCCATGCCTGAAATGCAGAGTCATTACTTGTTGAACCCATAAATGTCATTATCATATCCATTATGATAACTATCCACGCAGTTGCAGCAACAATTTTTGCGTTATCAGAAAGTCCAAAAACAGCTGCAACATTTTCTTTTGTAATAAATCCGAAAAGAGCTGTTACAATACCCCAAGCGATATAGCCAACTGAAATAAACAATTTACGGTTTTTCATCTTTTCACTGAGTGTACCCATAATAAATGTGGTAACAACCGCAGTAATTGCAGACAATGTAACCATAATGTTTACAGCATCTGTGAGAACCATTTTAGAGCCAAATGCACCGGCGTCATAAACACAGTCATTTAAAAATGTGTTGAAATACATATTTTCAACGTTCCAGGCAAGACCACCCATAAATGAGCACATAAGCATTCCTGCCCAAAGACGTTTAGAAAGTTTTCCGTTATTATTACTCATTTTTTACACCTCATTTAAAATAGTAAACACGAGCCTCATAAGGTCTTGTTACGAATGAGTTATCTGTTACGGGGTTGAGACGGTAGTTATTGAGCACAAGCTCGCCGTCTGCAAGGTTAAAGCCCTCAGGAGCCTTAAACTGAACACATTTTTCTGTGAATGAGCAAACAACTAAAACTCTTTCGCCGTCAAGACTTCTCTCATAAACAAAGAGCTTGTCGCTGTTTTCATAATACTGTTTGAAATCACCATAGATTGCAACATCGTGCTCTTTACGGAATTTGAGAAGCTTACGGTAGTAATTGAGGATTGAATTCTCGTCTGCCTCTGCCTGTGCTACATTAATTTCCTTGTAATTTTCATTGAGGTTGAACCAAGGCTCAACAGTTGAGAAGCCTGCATATTCGCTATCATCCCATTGAACAGGAGTTCTTGAGTTTTCACGAGAACCGTTATTAGCAAGCTTTACAAAGCGGTCGCCCTTAATACCAAGCTTATTGAACATAATCTGGTTGTTAAAGGTAATCATATCCTTAAACTCATCAATTGAGTTCAGCTCAATATTTGTCATACCGATTTCCTGACCCTGATAAATGAAAGGAGTACCCTTTTGGAGATAGCACATAGTTGCAAGCATTTTTCCGCTTTCAACTCTGTATTTAAGACTGCCGTAACGGTCGATAATTCTTGGGTGGTCGTGGTTTTCAAGATAAAGTGTGTGCCAACCCTTACCGTTCATAGCATCATACCACTTCTGATAGCATTTCTTCATCTTTTTAAGATTGAATGGAGTTTTAATCCAGTCAGTCATAAAGCAGTCAGCTTCCAAATGGTCAAAGCTGAACATTGTTTTAAGCACCTGTGTGTCGTCCTCTGTAACAAAACGAAGAACCTTTTCAGGAGTAATCAATGGACCTTCACCAACTGTGAAGCAGTCATATTTTGAAAGAACCTCGTCGTGGAATTCTTTAAGATATTCATAAAGATGAGGACCGCAGTTATAATGCTCCATACCTGCTGCAACAGGAATCGGAATAGCATTGGGAAGTCCCTCTTTCTTTGAAATATATGTAATAACATCTTCGCGGAAGCCGTCAACGCCCATTTCAAGCCAGAAGCGTAAAATATTCTTAACTTCCTCACGAACCTTGGGGTTATCCATATTCAAATCAGGCTGACCCTTTGTGAATACATGAAGATAATATTCGTCAACTTCAGGCACATATTCCCACGCGCCACCCTCAAAGGTTGAGAGCCAGTTGTTAGGAGGTTTTTTGCCGTTTTTACCTTTACCCTTGCGCCAGATGTAATAATCGTGATAAGGATTATCAACGCTCTTGCAAGCTTCTTTGAACCACTTGTGCTCTGTTGAAGTATGGTTTACAACCAAATCCATAAATACTTTGAGTCCTCTTTCGTGAGCACCGTCAAGCACCTTTTTAAAGGTTTCCATATCGCCGTATTCGGGATTAATGTCCATATAATCGGCAATATCATAACCATAGTCAGCATTGGGAGATGGATACAAAGGTGAGAACCAAATAGCGTCTACACCGATTGATTTAACATAATCAAGCTTTGAGTAAATGCCCTCAAGGTCACCGATACCGTCGCCGTTTGAATCCTTAAAGCTACGCGGCCAAATTTGATAAACCGCCATTTCCTTATACCATTTTTTGTTCATAAATAACACCCCTATTTGTTATTAAGATTATATACAAAATAAGTATAGCACAGTTCGGAATGAAAAACAATTAAAATATAGTAAAAATATAAAAATACAGCGGGAGCAAAGCCCCCGCCTACAACGATTTATTTATTCTTCCGAAGCAAATGAGTCCTTACCTACATGACAAATAGGACATTCAAAATCCTCGGGTAAATCCTCAAATTTTGTGCCGG